>SVKN01000059.1 GCA_015068445.1 Oscillospiraceae bacterium
GGCCCCTCTCTCTGGCGCTCGTTTATAATAACACGACCTCCCCCCTTTGTCAACACTTTTTTTCGGATTTTTTCAAAGTTTTTTGGACCCCAAATATATAGCGTTTTTTCGACTCGGGAAACACTGTATATTGGGTGAAGGGGACGGATCAAGGAGCGGGAAGAGGGGAAGAAAAAGTTTCCGGCGGGAAAAAGTTTTTCCTGACGGGGGTGTTAAGGGCATGGATCGCGCCTGCGGGAACCGGATGATCCCGGGGCCTGGGCCGCCGATCCGGCGATCTGATCGAACGCCCCTGCGAACACATATATAATATATGTAATGCAAATGTTACTTGACAGGGGAGAGGTTGTCAAGTATGATTATTGACGCAATCGATGAAAGGAGGCCGTGCCATGCCGCGGGAAAAGGGAACGAAGACGATCACGCTGAACCGTAAGGCGCGGCATGACTACACCATCGAGGACACCTACGAGGCCGGCATCGCGCTGGCGGGGACGGAGGTCAAGTCGCTGCGGGCGGGGACCGTCAACCTCAAGGACAGCTACTGCATCGTCAAGGAGGGCGAGCTGTTCCTGGTGGGCGCGCACATCAGTCCCTATGAGAAGGGCAACATCTTCAACAAGGACCCCATGCGCACCCGCAAGCTGCTGATGCACAAGAAGGAGATCAACAAGCTCCAGATGCTGGTGCAGCGGGACGGCTACGCGCTGGTGCCGCTGAGCCTGTATTTCAAGGACGCCAGGGTCAAGCTGGAGCTGGCCGTGGCCAAGGGCAAGAAGCTCTACGACAAGCGCGACGCCGCCGCCAGAAGCGACGCCGCCCGGGAGATGGACCGCGCCTTGAAATCCGGCCGCCGCAAGGTCCGGGACGAGTAGGGAAGGGGATGACCCGATCGGAGTCATCCCGGCAAAATCGATTTAATAATAAGCAAGCATTTTTTGGGGGCGTCTCGGTTTCGACGGGGGCGCTGAAGCATGTTAAGCGGGCAGAAGCGCACAGCTTCTTTAAAATGTGCAAACCTTTATAAATTAAACAACAACAATAAGCTTGCTGTTGCTGCTTAATTAAAAGCAGCCGTCTTTACCGGAAGGGCCACGAGCCGGATAAAGGCGTGGATTAGTGGCGGACGTGAGTGCGCAAAGCTTTGAGCGCGCCATGCATCATGAAGCTACCGGACCCGCGAGTCAGGCGGATGACTCACGGGCGAGGGAATCCCGAGATCCGCCTGCGCCCGGAGAAAAACATGTGGACGTACTTTCGGACAGGGGTTCAACTCCCCTCGCCTCCACCAATAAAAAAGCAGCCATACGGCTGCTTTTTTATTGGTGCCCGTTGGAATTCAATAGTTTTGCGGCAAGTGAATTGCCGCAAATCGTTACGCCGGACCTCCGGCGCGGCGCAGAAGCGCCGTTTATAAGGAATGCTCTCCACAGGCGTTATGAGCCCTGTGGGGCTGACACAAGAAAAGAACGGCTTTGAGCTGTTTTCTCAGCCGTTCTTTTCGTTTTCTCTATTGAAATATTGAACAAGTGCAAAAAGATCTTTCATTTGTTCTTCTGTAAGTGAAGCAGTACTTATTACGCTGTCATTTGACAATCCTAAAATGTAGTCGGTGGACACTTTGAAAAGCTCTGTCAATTCAACTACATATTCCGGACAACAGAAGACTGAAAAGCGGATCTCCCGCCGGCATATGCCGACGGGTTTTTTGCTGTTATCCTTTACTGCGGCGGGTTCCGGACGCAAAAGCTCTTGAACAGACTTCCTGATAATGCTATTCTAAAGGCAGGAGCAGCCCGGCGGTTTTCCGGATCCGGGCTGCTGACAGCATGTTTACGGGGGGAAACGCTAATGATGAAACGAGTGAAACGATGTTCCGCGCTGGCCCTGTGCCTGGCATTTTTGCTGAGCCTTCCGGCGCCGGCCATGGCGGCGGAGACAGAAGCGCCGGGCCCGGCTGAGGGCGCCCTCGGCGGGCTGCTGGCCGACGAGATCGGGGCGCAGCTGGAGGCCGAGGCGCAGGATCGGGCCGTCACGGACCTGCTTTTGTCGGGGACGGAGGCGGCGGTGACCTATCACACGGACTGCGATGCGCTGCTGCTGGCGGCCGTGTATGAGGAAGAGAGCGGGCAGATGACCGCCGCCGGGTCGGTCCCGGTGACGGCCGGCAGCGGAACCGAGAAGGTCCCGCTGTCCGGGACGATGCCCGCGCACTTCATCGTGAAGGCCTTCCTCGCCGATCCCGTTACGTTTACGCCGCTGTGCGGCTGCTTCACGCTGAACGCCTATACCGCCGCCATGCAGGCGCTGGAGGAGGCGACGGCCGGGGATTACGACGCCTCCCGCGTCATCGACCTGGACGGGGACCCCGCCAACAACTTCCTCGTGCTGAAGGATTCCGTCACGCCCCTGGACGACGGTCTCACCGTGACCTGGGACGCGGACGCCCGCGTCTGCACGGTCAGCGGCAGCGGGGCGGAGGATCTGGCGCTCCGGCCCGGCGACGTGATCTCCTGGGGCTCCTGGCGCGACGGCGCGTGCCCCCTGATCGTTCATGTGGGTTCCGCGAGCTATGAGAACGGCGTGCTGACGATCCTCGCCGGAGACGATCTGGCCGCCGACGACATCTTCTCCGTCATCAAGATCGATACAGAGGCTCAGGGCGCGGAGCTGCAGAGCTTGGGCGAGACCGCCATCGACGCCGACGGCGCCGTGTCCGTCACCGTGAAGCGGGAGCTGAAAAAGGAAGGCGACAACGACGTGATCGCCGGCTCCGGCTCCGGGACCGTTTCCGGCACCCTTGTGATCCGGGCCGGGCTGCATTTCTATCACACCGAGGGCTATACGGATTTCCGGCTGCATTTCGGGACCTCCTTCACGGGGAAGCTGGAGCTGGAGGGGAAGGCCTCGGTCTCGCTGGACCTCGTGCCGGGCAATTTCCTGCTCTACGAGCCGTTCCCGGGCGTCCAGTTCGCCTTTGAACCGGCGGTCATGCTGGAGTTCAGCGCCACCTGCAGCGGATCGGTCACGATCCCCGTGGATTCGTACTTCGGCATCCGGACGGGGGAGGGGGTCTATACGGATTCCGATTCCGCGGCCCCGCAGCTCAGCGGGCTCCAGGTGAGGGGAACGCTGTTCGCGGGCTTCAACCTGAGACCCTCCGTCGGCGTGCTGTGGATCGACGGGTCCGTCATGCGGGCCGGACTGGCGGACGCGGCGCTGGAGGGCAAGGTGGGCCTTGCCCTCGAGACGCTCCCGGAGATCACGGGCTACGGCTGCCGCCACGACTGCAGCCAGTGCTTTGAGTTCGACGCGTCTCTTGTCGCCGAGCTCTCCGCCGAGGTCGATTCCTCCCTGCCGATCCTGCGGCTGGCCGACACGACGGTCCTGAACGCGCAGATCCCGCTGGGGCCCGTCCACGCGACGAAGCGGATCGAGACGTCCGACTGGGAATACGGCTTCGGCCGCTGCCCCTACCGCGCGTGGCGGGTGGAGATCACGGCATTGGAGGAGGCCTTCCGCACCCCGGCCTCCAACGTCGTCCTCGCCGTGGACACGCTGACGGACGGTGTCCGGGAAACCCGGGAGACCTGCTATACAACAGACAGCATCGGCACGGCCGTGGCGTACCTGCCAAACGGGACGCACTGGCTCTACGGCCTCTGCAAGGGCGTCTACAGCGAGCAGAAGTTCGTGGTGAACAGCGAAATCGTTGAGGCCGAGATCCTGTTCGACACCGGCTCCGAGGTGACGATCTTCACGAAGACGGAGGACGGGACCCTGCTGAAGGGCAGCGTCATCGAGGACACCGGCCTCGCCATCGACCCTGTCACAGACAAAAACGGCGAGGCCCACCTGATCCTGCCGGAGGGTAAATACACCGTCTATATCGAGAATACGGCGGACACCGTCCGTCAGGACTTCTACTGGTGGGGCCCCGCCGAGATCGAGGTCCGCGGCAAGCGCGCGGATATCAACATCACCATGAAGCCGGCGACGTTTTCCTATACCTACAACGGCGCGACCCTGACCGTGACGGGCAGCGGGCCCATGCCGAACCTCAGCAGCCGCTTCTGGTCGGCGAAGGACGGCGACGAGGACAAGGCGGCGGCTGTGGTGATCGAAGGCTTCACCAGCGTCAGCAAGTGGGCCTTCAACAACTTCCACGACATGCAGAGCGTCTTCGTCTCCGAGGGCGTCCGGCGCATCGAGGACGCCGCCTTCATCCACGCGACGAAGCTGACGGACGTGTCGCTGCCCTCCACGCTGCGCAAGCTGGGCGACGCCGCCTTCAACGACGCCGAACGCGGCGTCTTCGAGAACACGCCCAAGCTGACCGGGATCGCGCTGCCGGAGGGGCTGCGGGAGCTGGGCGGCCGGGCCTTCCGCAAGAGCGGACTGACGAGCATCGATCTGCCGGACACGATCACGGTCATGGGCGACAGCTTCATTTACTGCGAGGCTCTGAGCTCCGTCCACCTCCCGGAGGGGCTGCAGAAGCTGCCCACGGACGCCTTCATCGGCTGTACGTCCCTGACGAACGTGACGCTGCCGAAGAACGTCACCTACTGCGGCGCCGCCTTCCTGTACTGCACCGCGCTGGAGGAGGTCTGCTTCACCAGCGAAAAGCAGCCGGATTTCGTCAGCCGTGAGCTGGTCGCCGGGGGCAGCGCCGAGGGCCGGGTCGTGACGATCAAATATCCGTCCTCCTGGGAGGACCCGCAGAAGATCATCGCCGCCTTCGAGGGCGGAACGCCGGAGACCGTGTGGATCCCTTATGAATAAAGCCGGGGGCTGAGATAAAGAGACCGAACAAGGGGGAGAAACAGTGAAATACTACCTTGAAAGCAGCGACGAGGTCCTGCGGGAGCTGAAGACCTCATCGCAGGGTCTGAGTGACCGGGAGGCCGCCGCAAGGCTGCAGCAGCAGGGGAAGAACCGCCTGGCGGAGGAGGAAAAGCGCTCCGTCTTCCGGAAGTTCCTGGACTCCGTCACGGACCCGATGATCCTGATGCTGCTGGGCGCGGCGCTGGTGCAGGTCATCGTGACGATCCTGGAGACCCGCGGCTCGTTCACCGTGGGCTCGTTCACCGACGTTTTCGTCATTCTGGCGGTGGTCGTGCTCAACGCGATCATGAGTCTCGTCCAGGAGAGCAAGGCGGAGACGGCCATGGCCGCGCTGATGCAGATGACGGCGGACACCTCCAAGGTGATGCGCGACGGCCGGATGACCGTGGTGAAGAGCGAGGATCTCGTGACGGGCGACGTCGTCGTCTTCGAGGCGGGCGACACCGTGCCGGCAGACTGCCGCATCCTGGAGGCCCACAGCCTGAAGGCCGAGGAGGCCGCGCTGACGGGCGAGGCCCTGGCGGCCGAGAAGCTGGCCGACATCCTGATGTGCGCCGAGGGGCAGGACTCCGTCCCGCTGGGCGACCGGTCGAATATGCTCTACAGCGGCTCCACCGTCGTTTACGGCCGCGGCACGGCCGTCGTGACCGCGACGGGCATGGACACGGAGATGGGCAGGATCGCCGGCGCGCTCCGGCTGGCCGAGCGGGAGCAGACCCCGCTGCAGAAGCGCATGGCGGAGCTCTCCGTCTTTCTGACGAAGCTCGTCATCGGCATCTGCGTCGTCGTGTTCGCCGTGGGCTGCGTCCAGTCCGTGATCCTGACGGACACGCCCTTCTCCTGGAGCCTGCTGGGCACCAGCGCCGTCAACAGCCTTGTGGCGGCCATCGCGCTGGCGGTGGCCGCCATCCCGGAGGGCATGCCGGCCGTGGTGACGATCGTGCTGTCCATCGGCGTGACCGACATGGCGAAGCATCAGGCGCTGATCCGCAAGCTGACCGCCGTGGAGACGCTGGGCTGTACCCAGATCATCTGCTCCGACAAGACCGGCACTCTGACCCAGAACAAGATGACGGTGGTCCAGGAATACACCGACGACCCGAAGCTGATGGCCACCGCCATGGCGCTGTGCTCCGACGCCGAGATCGCCCCGGGGGAGACCGCCTCCGTCGGCGAGCCCACGGAGGCCGCGCTGGTCAACTACGCGATGAAGATCGGCCTGCCGAAGTACGAGCTGGCTTCCGCCCAGCCCCGCGTGGCGGAGGCTCCCTTCGACTCCATGCGCAAGCTGATGTCCACGATCCACCGGACGGACGACGGCTTCATCCAGTACACCAAGGGCGCCTGCGACATGCTGCTGGCGCGCTGCACCGGCTATCTCAGGGACGGGCGCGTCGTCCCCATGACCCCGGAGGTCCTGGAGGAGATCGCCCGCGTCAACAAATCCTACGCGGACCAGGCCATGCGCGTGCTGGCGGCGGCCTACAGGACCTACGACGTCCTGCCGGGGGACACCCGGCCGGAGAGCCTGGAGCAGTCGCTGATCCTGATCGGCCTTTACGGCATGATCGACCCCTGCCGGCCGGAGGTCTATGAGGCCATCGAGAAATGCCGCATCGCCGGCATCCGGCCCATCATGATCACGGGCGACCACAAGGACACCGCCGTGGCCATCGGCAAGGATCTGGGCATCATCCGCGACGAGCGGGAGGCGGCCCTGGGCTCGGAGCTCGACCGGTACACCGACGAGGAGCTGGTGGAGGTCGTGGAGCGCTTCTCCGTCTACGCCCGCGTGCAGCCGGAGCACAAGACCCGCATCGTCAACGCCTGGCAGGCCAGGGGGAAGGTCACCGCCATGACCGGCGACGGCGTCAACGACGCCCCGTCCATCAAGGCGGCTGACATCGGCATCGGCATGGGCATCACGGGCACGCCCGTCACCAAGAGCGCCGCCGACATGGTGCTGGCGGACGACAACTTCGCCACCATTGTCCGCGCCGTCGAGGCCGGACGCAAGATCTACGACAACATCTGCAAGGTGCTCCAGTTCCAGCTGTCCACCAACCTGGCGGAGGTGCTGATCATCTTCTTCGCCTCCATCCTGAACTTCACGATCCTGACGCCGGTCCACCTGCTGTGGATCAACATGGTGACGGATACGCTGCCCGGCCTCGCGCTGGGCATGGAGTCGGCGGAGGGCGAGCTGATGAAGCGCAAGCCCCGCGCGAAGGAGGAAAGCATCTTCGCCCACGGGGCCGGCGTGAGCATGCTGTGGCAGGGCGCCTATCTCGCCGCCATCGAGATCGCCGCCTATTACATCGGCTATTATCTGGAAAACGGCTCCTTCGCGGGCATCGTCAACGGCAGCTGGTGCGAGAACGCCGTCGTCATGGTGTTCATCACCGTCAGCCTGGCGGAGATCATGTGCGCCCTAAACATGCGCTCGCGCACCGGGTCGATCCTCCGGCGCGAAATGCTGCAGCACGTCAACTGGTGGATGGCGGGCGCGCTGGCGGTCACCGTCCTGCTGACGCTGACGGCCGTGTACCTGCCGGGCTTCAAGAGCCTGTTCGGGATCCACGGCACGCTGCCCCTGCGGGAGCTGCTGATCTCCGTCGGCCTGGCGCTCTCCACGCTGCCCGTATTCGAGGCGGGCAAGGCCCTCCAGCGCGCGGGACGCCGCGGGCGCTGAGTCAGATCCCGGAGGATGCTCGCGCCGATCGTCCCCGGCAGGTTCATGTCTCAGTCGGTCGGCGCGCGCATGACGATGCGATCTAAAGTACAGACCTTTTTGACAAACTGAAACAGCCGCCCTCCCGGGCGGCTGTTTTGCTCTTTTATTATTTCAGCAGGCGTTTTCTCTTTTCGGCGGTGAAGTCGGCGATCTCCTGCCAGAGGGATCTGAGCTGCTTTTTGTGGGCGCAGAGCTTTTCGGTGCAGTTCTCACAGCGGAGGTAGTTGTTTGTGTTCTCGGAAAAACGCTCGGGGTGGAGGTAGAACGTGATCTCCCAGCGCACCAGCAGCCCCACGGACAGCAGCAGCAGGAGCCACGTATAGGGCTTCATCACGAAGAACAGCGGCGTGAACATCATGGCGTAGTCCCAGTTGTAGATGCGGCAGCTGCAGCAGCATTTGTTCTTCAGAAACCACGTCTGGAACGGGCAGAAGAAGAGGATGCAGATCATGTCGCACACGGAGTAGGCGCAGGCCAGCAGCAGCATGGCGCCGTCGTCCAGCACGCCCAGCTGGTGCAGCGCGCCGAAGACGCCGTTGAAGCAGATCCACACCAGAAGCACCAGCACCACGGCGTTGTTGTCGGAAATGGAGACGTCCGTGCGGCCCGACTTGACGTAATTGCGGGCGAACTGCTTCTGACAGCCGGGGCTCTCCAGCCGCGAGGGGAAAAAGCGCAGGAACATCTCGACGATGAACACGGCGCAGATGACGGAAATGATCGCCGGACGGCGCTCCAGCGCGCTGGTCAGATCGCCGCGGCCGTGGATGCGGGCGCCGATGTACTCCGCCAGCAGCGCCAGAAACAGCAGCGACCGGTACGTCAGCCGGAAATAGTGGAACATGCTCACCGGGGTCAGTTTGTTCTTCATCTTTCTTCGCCCCGCCCGGACGCGCCGGGCTTCTCCTATTACACCTCGATTATACTACGATCCGACAAAAAAGGAAAGGGCGCTTCACCGCGTTAAACGGACTTGACAATGCAGTTTCACCGTGATACAATAATTTCAATCTTCGATCGATTTTAAGGAGACTCCCCTATGAAGATCTGCCGCAGCGCCATGAATATGTGCTCCGTGATGCGCATGATGCGCACCATGTGCATGTGCATGCCCAAAACGCGCGGCGGCCCCGGGGGAGCGGTATAGGACCATCATCCGTCACCCTTACCCGGCTGCCGCGGCAGCCGGGTTTTTTATTTGCGAAAACTAATTTTTATTCATGGAAGGAGACCGATCATGTCTGCTGTCAAGGATCAGATCGCCGCGTTCGTGGAGGAGCACGGCAAGACGTATCAGGACATCGCGCTGGCGATCCACGCCAAGCCGGAGGTGTCGAACTACGAGTTTTTCGCCTCCCAGACCCTTTCGGACCAGCTGAAGGCCGAGGGCTTCGAGATCGAGTACCCGGCGGCCCATCAGCGCACGGGCTTCGCGGCGTACTACAAATCGGGGAAGCCGGGGCCGGTCATCGCGTTCCTGGCCGAGTATGACGCCCTGGCGGGCCTCGGCCACGGCTGCGGCCACAACATCTTCGGCGCCACGTCGTCTCTGGCGGGCGCGGCGCTCAAGGCCGTGATCGACCAGCTGGGCGGCGAGGTGCGCGTCTACGGCACGCCGGGCGAGGAAGGCGGCGAGGAGGGCAGCGCCAAGGCCAGCTTCGTCCGCGACGGCTATTTCAAGGACGTGGACGCCGCGCTGTGCGTCCATCCGGCCGGCGGGCCGAAGAACGGCCTGTCCACCCGCAACCTGGCCAACGCCCCCGTGGACATCGAGTTCTGGGGCAAGCCCGCCCACGCGGCGGCGATCCCCGAGCAGGGCCTCAACGCGCTGGACGCCCAGATCATGGTCTACAACGCCATCAGCGTCCTGCGCCAGCAGCTGCCCACGGACGTGCGCATCCACGGCATCATCACCGACGGCGGCACGGCCCCCAACGTGATCCCCGAGTACACCAAGAGCAAGTATTACCTCCGCGCCGCCTCCAAGGAGACCGTCGACATGGTCTACGCCAAGGTGGAGAAGATCGTCGAGGGCGCGGCGCTGCAGACCGGCACGAAGGGGAAGATGCAGCTGTTCCAGAACTTCGTGGAGAACATGGTGCTGACGCCCAAGCTGGACGCGGTCTGGGTCAAAAACATGGAGGCCCTGGGCCTCGCCTGCGAGCCCCAGACGTGGAAGGTGTCCCCGGGCTCCAGCGACGTGGGCAACGTCTCGCAGGTGGTGCCCGCCATCCAGCCCCACATCAGCATCTCCGACGTCCAGGTGCCCGGCCACTCCCAGGGCATGGTGGAGGCGTCCTGCTCCCAGAAGGGCATGGAGGCCATCCTCCTGGGCGCGAAGGCGCTGGCCTGGACCGCCGTGGACCTGCTCACCGACCCCGCCCTGCTGCAGGAGGTCAAGGAGGAGCACGCGTACAACGTGGCCCACCAGAAGGAAGTGGAATAGTTCCGGAAAGCCGCCCGAAAGGGCGGCTTTTTTCGAGTTGACAGTGGACAGTGGACAGTGGACAATTGTTGTGCCTGCGGCGCATTTGATAAGGAAGGTCCGGCCCGCGCACATCACGGCCCCGTCAGCGCGATCACCCAGCCGCCCCTCGCTCAATTTTCAATTGTCAATCATCGATAAATATTGTATTCTATAATCAAACAACTTTCCGGAGGTGCGACTATGGTCGAGAGCAGAGAGGTCAAGACGGCGCGGCGGCTGGCGCGGAAGGAGAAGCTGGTGGCTGTGGCGGCCGGGCGGGAGCCGGCCGATCTGGTATTCAAGAACGCCACCTACGTCAACGTGTTCTGCAGCACGCTGGACCGCGGCGACGTGGCGGTGAGCGACCGCCTGATCGCGGGCATGGGCGGGCCGTATCACGGCCGGGTGGAGATCGACATGACGGGCAAGCTGCTGCTGCCCGGGTTCTTCGACGCCCACATCCATCTGGAGAGCTCCATGGTGCGCCCGGCGGAGTTCGCCCGGGCGGTGCTGCCCCACGGCACCACCACCGTCGTCACCGACCCCCACGAGATCGCCAACGTCCTGGGCGTCCACGGCATCGAGTACATGCTGCAGGCCACCGAGGGCCTGCCCATGGACGTGCGCTTCATGCTGCCCAGCTGCGTGCCCGCCACGCCCTGGGACGAGAGCGGCGCGGTGCTGGACGCCGACGCCCTGCGGCCCCTCTACGGCCGCAAGCACGTGGAGGGACTGGCCGAAATGATGGACTTCGTCAGCGTGGCCAACGGCGATCCCGCCGTGCTGCGGAAGATCGTGGACGCCCAGAACGAGCACCGCCGCATCGACGGTCACGCCCCGGGCCTGTCGGGCTACGACCTGAGCGCCTACATCGCCGCCGGGGTCTACTCCGACCACGAGTGCAGCGACCTGGAGGGCGCGCTGGCGCGGCTGTCGAGAGGCCAGTACATCATGATCCGCGAGGGCACGGCAGCCCGGAACCTCGACGCGCTGGCAGACCTGCTCAAGGGCCCCACGCACACCTACTGCATGTTCTGCACCGACGACAAGCACCCCAGCGACCTTCTGGAGTTGGGGCACATCGATTACATCCTCAAGCGCGCCATCGCCCTGGGCGTCGACCCGATCATCGCCGTCAAGTGCGCCTCCCACCACGCGGCGCGGTATTTCAAGCTGAACAACCGCGGCGCCGTCGCGCCGGGCTTCCTGGCCGATCTGCTGGTGGTGGACGACTTCGATCATTTCACCATCGAGCAGGTCTACCGCAAGGGCGTGCTGGTGTGCGACCACGGCGAGGTGCTGCCCTTCGACGAGCCGCAGCCCGCCGAATACCTGGCCCGGCACGCCCATGACACGGTCCACGTCAGGCGTCTGTCGGCCGCCGATTTCGCCTGCGCCGGGCCCCTGGGCGTCGTGGAGATGGTGCCCGGGGAGATCGTCTCCGCGGACGGCGGGAAGGCCGATCACATCGACCTCGGGACCGATACGCTCAAGATCGCCGTCATCGAGCGCCACGGCGGCAGCGGGAACATCGGCCTGGGCTATCTGCGGGGCTACGGGCTCAAATCGGGCGCCGTGGCGGCCACGGTGGCCCACGACAGCCACAACCTCATCGTCGTGGGCGCGGACGAGCAGTCCATGGCCGACGCCGCCAACCGCTGCGCCGAGATGGGCGGCGGTCTGCTGGTCATGGAGGGCGGCCGGTCCCGGGCCGAGGTGGCGCTGCCCATCGCCGGGCTGATGAGCGAACTGCCCCTGCGCGCGCTGAACGAGCAGCTGGAGAGCGCCAAGGAGGTGGCCTTCGGCCTGGGCGTCAACCGCGGCATCGATCCGTTTATGACGCTGTCCTTCATGGCCCTGCCCGTCATCCCCACCCTCCGCGTCACCACCCGCGGCGTCTTCGACGTCAGCCGCCAGGCGTACGTGTAAGGAGAGATTCCGGCACCGTCAGCATAGCCTCCCTCTCTGTCTGAGCACGCGTGTCTCAGCCTGCGGCTGAGCCTTTCGCGCGGAATAGGGAGGGGTACTCACCCCGCAAAAGAAGACCTTTTTGCGGGGACCCCGAGACCGCGTCAGCGGTGGAAGGAGTTGCCCCGGGCTTTGAGCCGCTCCGGAAACGCGTGCATCCCGCTGCAACTCCCTCAGTCAAACGGCTCTGCCGTTTGACAGCTCCCTCACGGAGGGAGCCAAGGAAGGGCGCCACGACCACCATCCGGAAACAAGATATGCGCGAACGTGGTTACGGCGAGCGCAGCTCGCCGCTACAACGACCACTGTCCGGGGCTATGTGCCCCCCGCCGTCAGGCGGTATCCCATGCGCCGCAGGCACTGCAATTGTCCATTGTCAATTGTCGATTCGCCCTTCCTCTGTCCACTGTCAACTGTCAACTAAAAAAGCCTCCCTTTCGGGAGGCTTTTGGGGGCGAATCTTAATACTGCTTGTTATAAATGTTTAGCTTATAACGCTCCGTGTTGTCATAGACCTCACCGTCGATGATGGTCTTCTCGCACAGGGTGTAGTTGCAGAACGGGTCGCCGCTGAAGATGGCGATATCGGCGTCCTTGCCGACGTCCAGGGAGCCCATGCGGTCGTCCAGACCCAGGAAACGGGCGGGAGTCAGGGTGACAGCCTTCAGCGCGCCGTCCCAGCTCAGGCCGTGGGCGATGGCGATGCCGACGTTGACGGGCAGCTTGTTGGTCTGGGAAGAGGTGTCCTGCGTCAGGCAGAAGTCGACGCCGGCCTTCTCCAGGATACCGGGGTTGTCATAGGTGGTGTTCCAGATCTCCATCTTGGCCGGGCCCATATCCAGCGGGCCGACGACGGCGCGGACGTGCTCCTTGGCCAGATAATCCTTGATCATGTAGCCCTCGGTGCAGTGCTCGATGATGAAGTCCAGATTGAACTCCTTGGCGATGCGGATGGCGGTGACGATGTCGTCATTGCGGTGGGCATGGATGCGGCAGCGCATCTCGCCGCGGACGACGGGGACCAGAGCCTCCAGCTTGAAGTCGGGCTTCGGGGGCTCCTTGCCCTCCTGCTCGGCCTTCAGCTTGGCGTCGGAGTAGGCCTTGGCGCTGAACAGCGCCTCGCGCAGCACGGAGGCGACGCCCATGCGGGTGTTGGGCAGGACGTGGCGGTTGCCGTAGACGTTCTTCGGGTTCTCGCCGAAGGCCATCTTCATCATCTCGGTGCCGGGGATGAACAGGTCGTAGACCGTCTCGCCTTCCTTCAT
>SVKN01000060.1 GCA_015068445.1 Oscillospiraceae bacterium
ATGGTATGCTGTCAGCAGATACCAATTATAAGGAGGTACCCGAAATGAAAGGCAAGCGGTTTATTTCCCTTCTGCTGACGCTGGCGCTCCTCGCGGGCGCATTGCCCGCCCACGCGGCGGTCAACAAGGTCAAGGTGACGCGCACCTCCGGCGATTTCCTCAGCGGCTATTACGTCGTCTACAACGTGGACGGCGTTGAGCTGCGCTCGGACGAGCTGGGCGCAAACACGAATTACGATCTGTTTCAGCATCTGTCCACCGCGGACAAGAAGCAGCTGATGAACAACTACGCCTTCGGGCCCGGCTGGCTGCAGGAGCAGTTCGGCACGGACAACGTGGCGAAGATGAACGACTGGTGGAACGACGACTCCGGCTGGGCCGGCGCCAAAAAGGTGCTGGAGGACCGCATCGCAAAGCGCGACTTTCCCCGGGCCGAGAGCGCCTTCGGCGGCACCTATCAGCAGAAGTCCGCCGTCACGCTGCCCGAGGTGGAGCACGAGCCCTCGGAGGCCTACGGCTTCCTGCCCGCGGTGCGGGAGTACCTCGACCTGTGCAGGGAGATGGAAGTGACCTTCAACGTCGGCCAGAAGGCGTACGACACGCTGAAAAAGACGAAGATGGCCCAGACCAGCGCCGCCATCACCAGCCTGTCCGGCGACCTGATCTCCCTGATCGTCGAGCGCGCCCTTGTCCCGGGCATCACGCCGGGCGGGCTGAGCGCCCTGGCGCCCAGCTTCTCGGGCGAGCTGATCGGGCTGGTCGATAAAATGACGGGCTGCTCGGACAAGGTGATCGAGATGACCGTGGGCAAGCGCGTGGACGCCGCCACGGCCAGGAAGGTCATCGACGAGTGCTGGCAGATCATCGAGCTGAACGAGCAGTACACCGAGCAGTGCATCAGCCATTTCCTGTCCCTCAAGGGGCAGAAGGCGAGCAAGTACGCGGCGGCGGCTGCGGCCATCGACAAGTATATCGAGGAGAACGAGGCGTCGACCAAGGCGGTGGAGGACGCAGCCGAGAGCACGTCCCAGACCGGTTCCTCCGGCGCGCTCCAGGTCAGCGATCTGGAGGAGCTGGACAAGATGTTCGAAGCGTTCTATAAGCGCTACGACGCCTGGTACCGCGGCGTGCAGAACGAGGAGTCCAAGCTGTCTGAGCAGCTGGGCGCCATCAAGAGCGGCGCGTGCTCCTACAGCGGCAGCTGGCCCGAAGGCCCGGTCCGCCCCGACGAGCCGGGGCCGCTGAACCTGAGCTATTATTACAGCGGCTGGTACGCCTCCACGTATTATGACGAATCGGGCACGCGTCAGCCCACGCTGCCCAAGGACGTGGCAGATATGCCCGCGGCCTTCTCCGGCGCCAAGGCCGAGGCCGCCAGTGATATTGCGGAGCTGGACGCCTATATCCCTCTGTACGACGCCTGGGCCCAGAAGGTCAAGGATGAGTGGCCCAGCTGGCGCGCCCAGTGGATGAGCTACAAGGCGGCCTACGCCAAGTTCAACATCACGAAGGATCCGCCCGACGAGGACATCAAATATCTGCTGATCGTCGGATATCAGGACTGCGGCAGCGCCATGCATTGGACTGACTCGGATTATGTTTTCGTCCCGCTGAGCGAGTACCGCGAGGAGCTGGTCAAGTATCAGGAGATGCTGGCCGAGCACGAGAGCCAGTGGAACAGCGGCATCAGCGACGTGGTCGCCAAGGTCACCAATATCTACAACGTGATCAGGGACTGCCAGGAGCAGCACGCGGCGTTGCTGCCCGAGGTGGTGGCGGCCAAGGAGAAAATGGCCGAGATCATCGAGCAGGCCGAGGCGGATTACGGCCGGTACGAGCTGAATCAGGACCTGGCCGACCGCTTCGCGTCCTTTGAATACGACGATTTCGACGGATACCGCGCCCTGTACGACCAGTGCGGCGCCGATCTGAGCAGCCGCTGGGAGGAGTACAGCGAGGCCCGCGATACGTACCGCCGGGGCCTCTATGAGCTGGAGTGGCTGGAAGAAAAGGTCCGCGGCGTGGCCGGGATCACCTACGGCGATTTCGGCGGCGACCAGAAGCTGGTGGCCGAGGCCATCGGCGGCGGGCAGCTGAAGTCTTACGATGAGATGGTCACCGATCGCATCTACTCGGCCGGGCACCTCGGCGACGACGGTTCCAACCTGGCCGAGGCCGGCGGCACCGACCCCAATGCGTATAACCTCAACCTGGACGCCTCCTACTTCAAACACTTCTACGAGGAGTTCACGGGCCTCAACAACGCCACCGCCGAGGCCGGGCTCTTCTTCGACGAGATCATAGAGTGGAAGGGCAAGTACATGCGCGCCGACGAGGAGGCGAGGACCTCTCTGGAGCGGAGCATCAAGCAGAACATCCACACCTACATCCAGCACGGCGACTACGCGACGATGAACTTCAAATACACGTCCGATCAGTACTTCCCCGTCTCGCCCATGGGCGGCCAGAGGGTCAGCTCGATCCTGAACGGCTGGCGCAGCGAGGGCGGCGGCTACACGCCTGTCACGGGCCTGAGCGCCGGAAAGCTGCAGGCGGAAGGGTACGACCTGACGCTGCTGCCCGGCGAGAGCTACGATCTGGGCCGGTACGTCACCGTGACGCCCGCGAACGCCACCGACAAGAGCCTCCTCTGGGAGACTACCAACGACATGATCTGCGAGGTCAGCGAAAGCGGCGTGCTGACGGCCAACCAGTCCGGCGAGGCCACGGTCACGGTCCGCGCCCTGGACAGCGACTTCACCTTCGGCTACAGCGGCGAGCGCGTCTACGCGCCGGAACCCATCTCCTTCACGGTCCGCGTCTCCACGGGCGCCGCGCCCGACGATACGATCGAGAACGATGCAGCCACCTGGAACGTCTACGGCGGCGAGCTCTACGACGCCGTAGACAACGGCGACGGCACGACCACCGTCTCCCTGGGCGTCGGCATGATGAAGGAGGGCGTCAACGTCGCCGCGGCGCTCTACACCGGCGACGGCATGCTGGTGGGGCTCAAGTATCTGGTGCCGAGGGACGACTTCAAGGGTCAGCCCGCGGCCTTCACGGCGGAGAACGGCAGCGGCCTCGTGCTCAAGGTCTTCGCCCTGGAGGAAAGCGGCTTCGTGCCCATGGCGGAGCCGATCCTGGAAACGACGATCAAGTAAAGGGGGATCCATATGAAACTAAAGCGATTCGTGTCGCTGGCGCTGGTACTGACGATGTCTCTCGCGCTGATGCCCTTACAGGCGGATGCTGCCGTCAAAGGCACGGTGACGATCAAGGACATGTCCGGCGACTTTCTCAGCGGCTATTACGTCATTTACGAGTACGGCGGGAAGGAGCTGCGCTCCGACATGCTGGGCGAAAACGTCAACTATGACCTGTGGAACATGCTGAGCGCCCAGGACAAGAAGGACGTCATGACGAACTACGCCTTCGGCCCCAGCTGGATGACGAAGCAGTTCGGCTCGGAGAACGTCAAGAAGATGAATGCCTGGTGGAACGACGTCACGGGCTGGGCCGGGGCGAAGAAGGTCCTGCAGGACCGCATCGCCAAGCGCGAGTTCCCGCGGGCTGCCGCGGCCTTCAGCGGCAGCTTCACCGACAAGGTCGCCGTCGAACTGCCCGACGTGGAGCATAAGCCCACGGCGGCCTACGCCTTCCTGCCCGAGGTGAAGGAGTACCTCGACAACGAGCTGGAGCTGCAGCTGACGTGGAACGTCGGCGTGCGCAGCTACAACATCCTCAAGAGCACCAAAACCTCCCAGGTCTCGGCAGCCGTGACGAGCCTGTCCGGCGACCTGATCTCGCTGATCGTGGAGCGCGCACTGGTGCCCGGCATCACCCCGGGCGGGCTGAGCGCCCTGGCCCCCAACCTGACGGGCGAGCTGCTGAGCATCGCGGACAAGATCACGGGCATATCGGACAAGATCATCGAAAAGGGCGCGGGCAAGCGTCTGAGCGCCTCCGACGCCCGGAAGATCATCGACCAGTGCTGGGAGATCATCAACCTCAACGAGCAGTACTGCGACCAGTGCATCAACCATTTCGTCAGCTGCAAGGGCAGGCGGGCGAGCCTGTATTCCGACGCCGCCGACGCTGTGTCGGCCTACATCGAGGAGAACGGCACGATGGCCCAGGCCTCCGAAGAGCAGATGAAAACGTTCGCCGAGGCCGCCGATGCGACGGCCGTGCCCATGGAGTTCGAGACCAGGGAGGCCTTCGACGCCGCCTGGAACACGTTCAAGAGCACTTACAACACCTGGTACAGCGCGGCCGCCAAAAAGGTCGATGAGCTCGCCGGGCGCAAGAGCCAGCTGCAGAGCGACGCCATGAGCTATTCCAAGTGGCCCGGCGGCGGGATCGCGCCGGACAAGATGCAGACCCTGGACCTCACCTCCATGTACACGCCCTCGGGCGTGGCCGTCTGCAGTGTGAACGGCGAGCGCCGTTACGCCTTCCCCGTCCTGCTGGCGGGCATGGACGACGCCTTTACGGGCGCCATGCAGGAGGCGGACGATGATATCGACAAGCTGGAGACCTACATCGACGACTACAACGCGGAGCTGGAAGCCATGGCCTCCCGCTGGGCAGAACTCAAGGGAGAATGGATGGGCTACAAGGCTGCGGCGCAGACCTTCGGCCGGACGATCGATGAGATCCCCACGGACCGGATCGAACTGTATATCTTCAAGGATATGTACAATCGCTGCGGCCACTGGGGCGATGATTCCTTGGACAACGCTCTGAAAAAGCTGAACGATTACCGCGACAGCCTGGATGATCGCGAGAGCGAGTGGAATGAGCAGTCCGAGGCGCTGAAGCGCGACCTGCTGGCCCGCTACAATGCGATTGCCGCGCTGCAGGCCCGCCACGATATCCTCGCCGCCGAGGCGACAAAGCTGGCGCAGCAGATCAGCGACATCATCAACCGGTCCGACGCAAAGTTCTACAACGACTACGGCGAGATCAACGACGAAGCGCTGAAGCAGCAGCTGGAGGATGCCTCCCCCTGGACCCAGGCGGGCGGCGACTTCACGGCCTTCCAGGCCCTCTACGACGAGCTGGGCGCGGAGCTGACGGAGATGTGGAACGAATACACGAAGGCTCATGACAAGTGGCTGCAGGACCAGCTGGAGATGGAAGAGCTGGAGGCGGAATACAAGGCGCAGCTGGGCTCGAAAAACACGACCTACAACACCTTCCAGGACAACGGCGAGTGCCGCCTTATGCTGGCGGAACTGGGCGGCGGCACGCTCAAGAATCTGGACGAGATGCAGGATGCGCACCTGACTGCCGGCTGGCGCAAGGACGACGGCTGGAACAACACGTATCTCGCCAACCCCAGCGAGGGGCAGGTCCTCTATAATTTTGACGCAGGCAACTTCAAGAAGTCCTACGCCGAGTTCACCGGTCAGAACGGCGCCAACGCCGAGGCCGCCATCTTCTATGACCAGCTCAACGAATACAAGGCCAACTACATCCGCGATCCCTCCCGCCGGACGAGCATCCGCAATACGGTACTGGATCACCTCTACTCCAACGTCAACCGGGCCACCAACTTCACCCAGTACACCAGGAACTTCTACTCCAAAGGCAGCGCCGGCAACCAGGCACAGGTGGACAAGGTGCTGAACAGCTGGGCGGCGCTGGCCGGGACTTACAAGCCCGTCACGGGCCTGACCCGCAGCGCGAAGCTCATGGCGGACGGCGCGGATCTGACTCTCGTCCCCGGCGAAACTTACGACCTGAGCCGCCATGTGTCCGTGACGCCCTCCAACGCCACGGACAAGACCCTGATCTGGGACTCCAGCGCCTACTCGGTCTGCTGGGTCAGCGAAAACGGCATGCTGACGGCCATGAACCCCGGCGAGGCGACGATCACCGCGGCGGCCGCGGACAGCGGCTGGAAGTACAGCGGCGGCGTCAAGGTCTACGATCCCGCGCCCATCACCTTCACGGTCCGCGTCGGCGCGGGCACGGAAGCATCCGGCTCCGACAACAGCGGCATCGTCCCGCTGCAGACCTTCGGCGGCGCGCCGTATGACGTGACGGAAAACGGCGACGGCACCGTGACGGTCAGCCTGGGTGTCGGCCTGCTGGAGGAGCATCAGAGCGCCGCGGCGGCCCTCTACAGTCGCGACGGCTTGCTCTACGGCCTGCGGTATCTGACCCCCGCGGCCTTCGAGAGCCAGCCGGCGGCTTTCACGGCTCCGGCGGCCGAGGGGCTCGTCCTCAAGCTCTTCGCCATCGACACGGCCAACGGCTTCGTGCCCATGGCGGAGCCGATCCTGGAAACGACGATCAAGTAAATAAGAGAAAAGGGCTGTCCCAGATGGGACAGCCCCTTTTTGATCGAAAAACTATTTTGCGGCGTTCAGGAAGGACATGATGTTCTTCATCGTGTGGTAGAGGTCCTTACGCGCCGTCAGGCGGGCCTCCTTGACGGGGACGGCCCGGCGGTTGGTGGTGAACACGGCGCACAGGCCGCGCCCGGCCGCCTCGCCCAGCTGGTCGTCCAGCGCGTCGCCGACGACGGCGCACACGGGGACGCCGTACTGCTTCGCCCTGCGGCAGACGCCGAAAATCACCTTGCCCCGCAGGCTCTGGCCGTCGATGCGGCCCTCGCCGGAAAAGACCATGTCGCAGCCCTCCAGCATCGACTCGAACCGCACGGCGTCCAGCACGCCGTCGATGCCGGACACGGACTCCGCGCCCAGCAGCGCCGTCAGTCCCGCGCCCATGCCGCCCGCCGCGCCCGCGCCGGGCCTCTGGCTGACGCCGGGACACTGCTCGTCCAGCAGCGCGCCCAGATGGCGCAGGCCGCCGTCCAGCGCCCGGACCGCCGCCTCGTCGGCGCCCTTCTGGGGGCCGAAGACATACGCCGCGCCGTTTTCGCCGTACAGCGGGTTGTTGACGTCGCACATCAGGCGCACCCGCACGCCCTGCAGGCGCTTTTTCGCCTGCGTCACGTCGATGCGCGCGATATCCCGGAGCGTCCCGCCCGTGGGAACGAACGCTTCATTGTCCCTATTATAAAAAATGACGCCCAGCGCCGCGGCCGCGCCGCAGCCGCCGTCGTTGGTACAGCTGCCGCCGAGACCCACCAGCACCTGCCTTGCGCCCCGGTCCACGGCTGCCGCGATCAGCTGTCCTACGCCGTAGGTGGTGGTGCGCAGCGGGTCCTCGGACCCCTTGACCATGGGCAGGCCCGCGGCCGCCGCCATTTCCACCACGGCGATCCCGCCGCCGTCCAGCAGGCCGTAAAACGATTCGATCTCGTCGCCGAAGGGGCCGCTGACGCGCGTGGTCACGCGCGTGCCGCCCGCGGCGGCCAGCATGGCCGCCACCGTGCCCTCGCCTCCGTCGGCCACCGGCAGCTTAATCACCCGGCAGCCGGGCTCGACCTCGCGGATGGCCGTCTCCATGATGTCGCAGATCTCCATGGAGCTCATGGTGCCCTTGAAGGAATCGGGCGCCAGGATCACTTTCTTCATCTCATTTTCCCCCTGCGGGCGGGTTTTTCCCGCCTCTGCTGCACGATTATACCATAATTGTATCTGCGCTTCAAGTGCGCAAAGCGGCGGGCGCGCGATCTTTGAACATTTTGTGAATCTTTCGGATTTTCTGCGATTGTAACAAAATTTTTAACGGAACTCTGTTCAGATGTACTATATTAATTTGCGAAATCGCTAATTGTGAACTTTTTAATTTGTGTTTTCTATACAAAAAACGGTTTCAAAATTGTTTCATTTGGCGACTTTCCGGGGCCGCTTGCACAAAAAAGCTCTTGTTTCATTGGGTACCCTTTGGTATAATTGCATTACAAAGTTCTGGGTCCGCAAGGATCAAAAGTAAGGGCTGCGGCGCGACCGACCTTCACCGTGCGGCGGCCGACAAACTTCAAGGGAGGAACTGAAAAGCTTATGAAAGAGTTATTGAAGGACTGGAAAGTCCACGTACTCGCAGCGATCATGGTTCTGGTCGCGGAGCTGATCGGCCGTCACGCCGTCAAGCTCGGCCCCATCTCCTTCACGCTGTTCCCGATGCTGTATTGTATCGCCATGGGCATCATCCTTGCACTGTTCAAGCTGATCCCCAAAGACATGATGCACACCGCTTCGCCCTACATCACCATCTCGGTCCTGTACCTCGGCGCCCGCGGCGCCGCCACCTTGGGCCCCAACCTCGGCCTGATCTTCAACTCGGGCGCGGCTCTGGTCCTGCAGGAGCTTGGTAACCTGGGCACCATCTTCTTCTCGATCCCTATCGGCGTCCTGCTGTTCAGCATGGGACGTTCCGTCGTCGGCGCTGGCTTCTCGATCTCTCGTGAAGGCTCGCTGATGGTCATCGGCGAAATGTACGGCCTCGACTCCGATGAAGGTCTCGGCGTCATGGGCGGCTACATCACCGGTACTCTGTTCGGCACCATCCTCTGCGGCATCATGTCCTCCATGCTCGCCAACACCGGCCTGTTCGACGCTTACGCGCTGGCCATGGCCTGCGGCACCGGTTCTGCTTCGATGATGAGCGCGAACGTCGCTCCTCTGATGGACAAATGGCCTCAGGCTTCCGATCAGATCTACGCTCTGGCTTACGCTTCGAACTCTCTGTCCGGCCTTGACGGCATGTACATGAACCTGCTGCTTGCTATTCCTATCTCCAACGGCCTGTACAAGCTGATGTGGAAGCTGAAGGGCAAGCCCGCCCCCGTCAGCAGCAAGCATGACGCTTCCGAAGTCGCCGACGTTGAAGTCGAAGATTATTAATCGATAGGAGGACATAAAGATGAACAACAGCAAATCCTGGGCTGACAACATTTGGGTCGTCCGGTGCAAAGTCCTCTTCCTGTCGGCTGTTATGGCTGCCTTCGGCAACTGGATCTATACCGGTAAGACCACCGATCACGCCGTGACCCCCGTTGAGGCGATCCCCGGCCTGATCATCATGACGATCATCATCTTCATGGGCTATGGCTTCAAGGCCCTGATGGAAAAGATTCCTAAGTGGCCCAAGACCCTGCCCGTCGCCATGTACATGACGATCATCAACACCTTCATCGCCATGAACGGCTCTCCCTTCCAGGGACCCATCGTGAAGTACATCTCCCCCATCAACCTGATGGCTCTTTGTTCCCCCATCCTGGCCTATGCCGGTATCTCCATCGGCAAGGACCTCGACGAGTTCCGCAAGCAGGGCGTTAAGATCGTTATCGTCTCCCTGCTGACCTTCATCGGCACCTTCATCGGCTCCGCCATCATCGCTCAGATCGTTCTGGCGGCCACCGGCGGCCTGTCCGGTCTTTAATCGGTAAGCCCCGAGAGGGTCACTCCAAAGTACAACTGATGAAAGGCTCCCCGAAAGGGGAGCCTTTTTTCGCACGTTTTGGTATTAACCGATAATGGTCACGGCGTGCTTGAGGACCGAGATGTCGCACTGCTTGCCGCCGCGGTACTGCTCGCCGTCCAGCGCCCAGGAGGTGTCGTTGTCAAAGGTGAAGGACACCCGGGAGGTGTGGCAGAAGCGGATGCCGCTGTCCTCGTACCGGCCGGTCTGGATGGCCACGACCTCGCGGCTCAGCTCCAGGGCGGTGGTGGGGTTGCGCACCAGCATCACCTCGAACTCGCCGTCGCTGAAATCCACCTTGTCGGAGTCCAGCTTCAGCACGCCGCCGATGGACGTGGCGTTCGTCACGGCCACGAAGATGAACTCCTCGTCCACCGTCTCGCCGTCCAACTTCACCACGGCGTGGACCGGGCGGATGTTGGGCAGGTTGCGCAGGCCCTCCAGGATATAAGCCAGGTGGCCGATGGCGTTCTTCGTGGCCTGTGGGGCGCTGTAGGACGTGTCGGTGAACGCGCCGAAGGAGGCGATGTAGTTGAAATACCGCCCCTCCAGCATGCCGACGTCGATGGTGTAGGACTTCCCGGCGACGATGTTCCGGGCGGCCTGGACGAGATCGTCGCGCTCCAGCCCCAGCCCGGCGGCGAAGTCGTTGGTGGTGCCGCAGGGGATGTAGCCGATGGGGCGCTGGATGCTGCCGCGCAGCAGGCCCGTGACGCCCTCATTCAGCGTGCCGTCACCGCCGCAGAAGACGATCAGGTCATACTCGCTCCCCCGCTGGGCCGTGACGCGCGCGGCCTCGCCGCGCTCCTTTGTCATATGGACGGTGACGCTGTAGCCGCCGTCGTTAAAGGTCTTGACGATCTCGAAAAAGGCTTCGCTGACGCGGATGCGTCCCGCCACAGGGTTGACCACCAGCAGCAGTTTTTTCTGCTCCATGAAAACCTTCCTTTCACATGGTCAGAGGGCCCGGTCCCTCTTGATTGCGGGGCCCGGAGCCGCTATAATAAAGATATCTGAGTATATTATACCTGATTTTCCCGCGAAGTACAACTGAACGGAGGATTTTACACATGGACACCTTTCTGAAAAACGGCAAGATCTATCTGGGCGAGGGACGCTTCGCCTCTTCCCTGCTGATCCGGGACGGTCTCGTGGCCGGCGTCGACTGCGCGCACGACGGCGCGCGGGAGGTCGATCTGGGCGGCAGGACCGTCGTGCCCGGCTTCATCGATTCCCACCTGCACATGTTCAACACGGGCCGCGCCCTGCGCTCCGTGAAGCTCCACGGCGTCGATTCCATCCGGGAGTGCATCGCCCTGGGCCGCCGGTTCATCGAGGAGCAGCAGCCCGGCTCCGGCGCGGTGATCGTAGGCCGCGGCTGGAACGACGACTATTTCCTGGACGAGCACCGCATGCTGGACCGCCATGACCTGGACCAGGTCTCCACCGACCGTCCCGTCATCTATACCCGCGCCTGCGGCCACGCGCTGGCCTGCAACACGAAGGCGCTGGAGCTGGCGGGCGTCACGGCGGAAACGGCGCAGCCCGAGGGCGGCCGCTTCGAGCTGGGCGACGACGGCGCGCCCAACGGCATCTTCAAGGAGCATGCCATGGGCATGATCCAAAAGCTGATCGCCGACCCCGACCTGGAGGAGGCCAAGGCCATCCTGCAGGCAGCCATGGCTCACGCCAGCGAGAACGGCATCACGTCCGTTCAGACGAACGATCTGTCGGAGCAGAACTGGCCGCTGCTGTGGGAGGCCTACGAAGGCCTGCGCAAGGAGGGCAAGGCGACGGTGCGCAGCTATCAGCAGTGTTTGTTCACCACGGCCGAGGGCTATGAGGACTTTATCAAGAAGGGCTTCCGCACGGGCTTCGGCGACGAGATGAACAAGATCGGCCCGCTGAAGCTGCTGATCGACGGCTCCCTGGGCGCGCGAACGTCGCTGATGCGGCAGGAGTTCCACGACATGCCGGGCAACAAGGGCATCCAGGTGGTCCCCGACGCGCTGCTGGACCGCTTCATGGCCATCTCCCGCGAGAACGACATGCAGGTGGCCGTCCACGCCATCGGCGACCGGGGCATCGAGCTGGTGCTGGACGCCTATCAAAAGGCGCTGCCCGAGGGCTGCGGCGAGCGCCGCTGGGGCATCGTCCACTGCCAGATCACCGACGGACCGCTGGTGCAGCGCTTCGCCGAGCAGCAGGTGGTGGCCATGGTCCAGCCGATCTTCCTCCACTACGACCTGCACATGGTGGCAGACCGCGTGGGCGACGCGATGGCCTCCACTTCCTACGCCTTCGGCACCATGGACAAGCTGAGCATCCGCAACTGCTACGGCACCGACTCCCCCGTGGAGGATCTGAACACCATGAACAACCTCTACTGCGCCGTGACGCGCAGGGATCTGACGGGCTTCCCCGAAAACGGCTGGTACCCGACGGAGTGCGTGCCCGTGCAGACGGCCGTGGACCACTACACGGCGGATGGCGCGTGGAACAGCTTTGAGGAGACGAAGAAGGGCAAGCTGCTGCCCGGCTACTATGCCGATCTGGCGGTGCTCGACACCGATATCTTCACCTGCGACCCCATGGCCATCAAGGACGCGAAGGTCCTGATGACGATGCTGGGCGGCAAGGTCGTTTTCGAGAGATAGACGTCGACAAGCGAATAAAAGGAAAGCGCCTCCCGGAGGGAGGCGCTTTTATCTTGCCGTGCCTTATATAACAGAGATTAAAGCCGCTGCTCGCGCATCTTGGCGAAGCACTCGCTGCAGTAAACAGGTCTGTCAGACTTGGGCTCGAAGGGCACTCTGGCTTCCTTGCCGCAATTGGCGCAGACAGCGGTGAAGTACTCTCTGGGACCCTTGGCGGCGAGCTTCTTGGCGTCGCGGCAGGCCTTGCAGCGCTGGGGCTCGTTCTGGAAGCCGCGCTCAGCGTAGAACTCCTGCTCACCGGCGGTGAAGACGAACTCCTTGCCGCACTCTTTGCACACTAAGATCTTGTCCTCGTACATTTTGCTACCTCTCTTTCCCCTGCCGGGGTCGAAATAAGAATATATGCGAACGGGAAACCCCGTTAACGCCTGCCTGATAAATAGATGCTGAGCTTTCGCCGGATGCGGCCGATGGCGTTGTCCACCGACTTGACGCTGCGATGCAGCATCCCGGCGATCTCCGAAGACGTATAACCGTCCAGATAACGGTCAAGGACAGACGCTTCAAAAGGAGATAACAGTCCGGACAAGTCCTTTTTGATCTCTTTCGCGGTCTCGCTTGCAAGGATACTGACTTCGGGGTCGCCCGCTTCCTCCCGCAGGGCGGGACGCAGGACGAACTCTTCACGGGCCTGCCGACGGGCGCGGGCGTCGTCCCGGCGCACGGCGTCGATGACTCTTCGTTTGATGCACAACGCGGCGTAGGCTTCAAAATTGTCGCTGCGCGCGCTGTCGAAGCTGCGCACGGCTGCCAGCAGGCCGATCAGGCCCTCCTGGTAGAGATCGTCGAAATCCCCGCCGCGGAGGAAATACGGCCGGATGCAGCGCCGGACAAGACGGGCATATTCCCGCACGAGAGCCTCTTCCGATGGGACGCTTTTCTTTTCCAAAAACAGGGGCTCCTTCCGGTTTGCGATGCGGTCGTCTGGATCGTCCGGCATAATTGTTAGCCAACTAACCCAAATACAAGTATATCCAAACATTGTCAACTTGTCAAGCATAATGTAAGAAACCCCGCCTGTAAGACTACAATACATCTTGGACAATTGAAAAAAGGGATGAAGGATGGAGCCTCATCGGTTATAGTTGAGTTACC
>SVKN01000061.1 GCA_015068445.1 Oscillospiraceae bacterium
CACCGACGACAGCAGCGTGACGATCTCCGTCACCAACCGCGGCCAGACTTCCGAGACCACCTACGAGGGCAAGGACGCTTTGTTCGAGGCTCCCGATCACGCCTACTACAAGCTGACCGAGAAGCCGACCCGCTATAAGACCCTCACCGCCGAGGGCGGCGCGTTTACCTTCTCCGCCGTCAACAGCCGCGCTTCCACGGTCAACGACGTCACCGCCGAGGTCGGTTACGGCGGCCACCACACCGACGTGGAGATCAAGCTCACGGGTCTTGAGAACATCGACGGCTCCACCGTCGTCTCCGCCGTCGTGCTGACGCTGGACGACGGCGCGAAGCTGGGCCTGCGCCACGTCTACAACATCTGGCGCGGCACCGAGCTGGGCTGGAACTACGACGAGCTGGACGTGGGCGGCAGGACCATCACCAACATCCGCTACATCACCAAGGACGCTGTCATCGATTTCCCCGTTGAGATCGCCGTCAAGCCCGTTTTTGAGGGCGGCCTGACTGCCTCTCTCAGCGGCGACACGCTGACCTTCGCCGCGCTGCCCGATGATCTGGGCGAGGCGACGCTGACCGTCATCTACACCGTCGGCTCCGGCCGCACGGCCAAGCGGGCCACTGTCTTTGAAGGCGCTCTGGCGGAGACCGTCACCCTGTCTGAGCCCGTCTTCGACGAGCCCGTGGAGGGCGAGGGCGTCTATTCCGCCACCGTCGTCTGCGACAATTACGCCGATATCGCCGTGACTGTCAACCCGGCAAAATAATAAAGAAGAAAGAGACCGGGGCCGCTCCTGTGCGGGGCGGCTCCTTCTCTGTAAAGGAGGACCGTTATGATCTTTCTCATCGCTCTGATCCTGGCATGGGTCTTCATCAAGGCCTGCGGGCCGGCGCTGCGGAAAAACCCGAAGCCGTTTTACCTGCTGGCCGCCGCTTTGTGCGCGCTCACCGCCGTCTGCGGCGTCCTGGACGTGCGCTTCCCGGAGCCGATCAACACCTGGGTGTGGCCGCTGCTCCAGCGCGGCGCCTTCGCCGCCGCCATCTTCGTCTTCGTGGCCTACGCCAACGCCGTGCCCAACGGCAGCAGCTTCATGAAGACCGTCATGCCCCTGCGCGGCCCGCTGTCTATCGTCGCTTCGATCCTGATCCTCAGCCATGGGCTGACCTATGGCTGGACGTACCTGTCTCTGGCGCTGCGCCGGGGCTTCTCGGCCCTGGGCGGGAGCCTGGGCCTGTCGCTGCTGGTGTCGCTGGTTCTGATCCTGCTGATGCTGCCGCTGTTCGTCACCTCCTTCCGCAAGGTGCGTTCGAAGATGCAGCCGAAGAAGTGGAAGCGGCTCCAGCGCTGGGCGTACCTGTTCTACGGTCTGATCTGGCTCCATGTGGTGCTGTTCAACCTACCCTCCGCCAGACGCGGCGACAGCCGCGCGCTGATCAATCTGATCGTCTACAGCGCCGTGTTCCTGCTCTACGGCGTCCTGCGCGCCCATAAGGCGCTCAAGGGCCGCTCGCCCGCGGTCCGTGCGATCCCCGCCGCCGCCGCGCTGTGCGCCGCGGCGCTCGTCGTCGGCTCCGCCGCCGCCCCGCGCTTCCGCGCCGAGGAGCCCGCTGTCCCCACCCTGGAGCAGCAGACCGCCCAAGAGACTAAAGCGCCCGAGCCTGAGACCAGGGAGCCGGAGGTCGAGGAGAAGCAGCCCGGACCGGAGGTCACCGAACCGGAGACCACCGAGCTGGAAGTCACCGAACCGGAGACCACGGAGCCCGAGCAGACGACGGAGCCGGAAAAGCCCGTGGAACCCGAAAAGCCCGCCGAGCCGGAGAAGCCCGCGGAACCCGAAAAGCCTGCCGAGACGAAGCCCGCCGAGCCTGAAAAGCCTGCGGAGGCAAAGCCTGCGGAGCCCGCGAAGCCGGCAGAACCGGAAAAGCCCGCTGAGCCCGAAAAGCCCGCTGAGCCCGAGAAACCTGCGGAGCCGGAGAAGCCCGCCGAGCCCGAAAAGCCCGCCGAACCGGAGCCCGTCCCCACGGTCTACAAGGACGGCACCTTCAGCGGCACGGGCGAGGGCTTCGAGGGCCCCATCACCGTCTCCGTGACGATCCAGAACGACAAGATCACGAACGTGACGGTCACCTCCAGCGTCGATGAGGAGCCCTACTGGTCCGAGGGCAAGAAGGTCATCAGCTCCATCGTCGCCAACAACAGCGCCAACGTCAACGCCGTTTCCGGCGCGACCTTCAGCTCCAACGGCATCAAGGACGCCGTCAAAGCCGCGCTGGCTGCCGCGAAAAACTGAACTGGAAAAGTCCCGTCCCTTCGGGTATAATGGTCTCGGACAGATCAAAAACCGAAAGGATGGGACTTTTTATGAAGGAGATCTTTGAACGCCGCAGCGTCCGCAAGTACGCCGACCGCCCCGTCACGCCCGAGGAGGTGGAGAAGCTCCTCCGCGCCGCCATGCAGGCGCCCTCCGCCGGGAACGAGCAGCCCTGGCACTTCATCGTCGTCCGCGATCGCGAGACACTCACGGAGATCAGCAGGACCCAGCAGTACGCCGGGATGCTGGAGCACGCGCCCATGGCCGTCGTCGTCCTGGGCGACGAGGAGGCGCAGCGGTACCGCCCCTATGACTACTGGGTCCAGGACTGCTCCGCCGCCCTGCAAAACCTGCTGCTGGAGGCCGAGCATATCGGCCTCGGCGCCGTCTGGCTGGGCGTCTGGCCCGTTCCCGAGCGCGTCAGCAACCTGAGGCGCATCTTCGGCTTCCCCGAGACCGTCCAGCCCCTGGGCATCGTCTCCCTCGGCCACCCCGAATCGCACCCCGACCCTGTCGACCGCTACCAGCCGGACCGGATCCACACAGAAAAATGGTAAAAGAAAGCCGCCCAACCGGGCGGCCTTTCTTTTTGAGTGGACAGTGGAGAGCGAATGGACAATTGACAGTTGACAATTGACAATTGACAATTGTGGTGCCTGCGGCGCATTTGATACCGCCGCTTCGCGGCGTAAGGGCAAGATCCTTCGACTCCGCTGACGCTCCGCTCAGAATGACAATGAGAGGGGATGGATCGCGTCGTAGGGGCCGATGCCCACATCGGCCCATGATCACGCCCGCGTTTCGTGGTCTTTGCAGCGGCGGCCTGCGGCCGCCATGACCGCGTCCGCGCACATCACGGAACCGGCAGCACAGCCTCCCTCTGTGAGGGAGGGGGACCACCGAAGGTGGTGGAAGGAGTTGCCCCGGGCTTTGAACCGCTCCGGAAACGAGTGCGTCCCGCTGCAGCTCCCTCAGTCAAACGGCTCTGCCGTTTGACAGCTCCCTCACAGAGGGAGCCAAGGAAGGGCGCTCGCACATCGCGGCCCCGGTTGCCGATCGTCGTAGGGGCCGATGACCACATCGGCCCATGATCACGCCCGCGTTTTGTGGTCTTTGCAGCGGCGGCCTGCGGCCGCCATGACCGCGTCCGCGCACATCACGGAACCGGCAGCACAGCCTCCCTCTGTGAGGGAGGGGGACCACCGAAGGTGGTGGAAGGAGTTGCCCCGGGCTTTGAACCGCTCCGGAAACGAGTGCGTCCCGCTGCAGCTCCCTCAGTCAAACGGCTCTGCCGTTTGACAGCTCCCTCACAGAGGGAGCCAAGGAAGGGCGCTCGCACATCGCGGCCCCGGTTGCCGATCGTCGTAGGGGCCGATGACCACATCGGCCCATGATCACGCCCGCGTTTTGTGGTCTTCATAGCGGCGGCCTGCGGCCGCCATGACCGCATCCGCGCACATCATGGCGCCGTATGGTGGTCTTCGCAGGGAACGGTGCCCGCACCGTTCCGCACCGGTCCGCGCACATCCTATCCCTGTCATCATACCCCACCTCTCGGCGTGAGCCGACCCCTTCGCCGTACCCGCGACTATCACGCTGTACCCCATATTTGTGCAAAATTACAACAAATAATTTAGTGCCTTAATTATAGAAAATATCAATATTTTTAGAACATTTTCGCGCAATATAGCATGAAAACGACGAAAAATCGCAATAAAACCGTCAGAATCGACAAATAATTTGATGCATTTTTGGCGATTGTGGAGAAATCCTTCCGTTAAAATTGACAAAGGTGTTTTTTCCTATATAATATTACCAACTCTGTTTGTGAGCGTCCGGGGAAATGACCCGGATAATAGACACAGACAAATCAAAGGAGGAACCTCACCATGTCCGCAGTACAAGAACTGACTAAAGCATTATGGCCGTTTGCCATATTGCTGATCGGCTTCGTCATCCTTCAGGCCAGCGCGTTCCTGAAGACGGCGCTGGGTTTCAACAAGAAGTACAACGTCCTGACCCAGGATGAAGTCAAGGGCGCCTTCAAGACCGGCGCTTTCTCCGTTATCGGTCCCGCCTTCTCGGTCGTTGTCATCTCCCTGACGCTGATCCAGCTGGTCGGCTCCGCCGCCACCTTCATGCGCGTGGGCGTCATCGGCGCCGCCGCCTATGAGCTGAACCTCGCCAACCAGGCCGCCGAGGCCGTGGGCGTCACGCTGGGCAGCCCCGAGATCACCACGGGCATCCTGACCCTCTGCCTGTTCGGCATGGTCCTGGGCTCCGCGCCTTACTTCCTCAACTGCTTCCTGACCTTGAAGCCCATGGACGCTGCCATGAGCAAGCCCAAGGAAGCCGGCAAGGTCTCCTTCACCCCGATCCTCGGTCTGGCCGCCTCCATCGGTCTGATCGGCCGCTCGGCCACCGCCCAGTTCATGAACGGCCTGCCCAACATCTCCGCGCTGTGCGTGGGCGGTCTTGTCACCTGGCTGATCATGCAGTACGTCAAGAAGTCCGGCAAGAAGGGCCTCAACGACTGGATCCTGGCCATCGCGCTGGTCTGCGGCATGATCGTCGGCTCGCTGGTCCGCAGCATGATCGCCTAGCCGAAACCGTATAAAGGAGGAAAATTACAATGTCTGAGAATACGAACAACACAGCCATGATGGAAAGCTATCAGAAGGATTTCATGAAGAGCGTCCATACCATCGGCCGCGGCTCCATGGTCATCGCCGCTCTGCTGTCCTTCCTGCCCATCGCTTACTTCTACTTCATCAAGGGCTGGACCGCCCCCGGCTATTCCAACGTTCTGATCGCCATCGTCGCCTATGGCTTCTCCATGTGGCTGACCGAGCCCGTTTCCTACTACCCCATCCTCGGCTCCGCCGGCACGTACATGGGCTATCTGGCCGGCAACGTCGGCAACATGCGCGCCCCCGTCGCTATGGCCATCCAGAGCTCCCTGGGTGAGGAAGTCACCTCCCCCCGCGGCAACATCGCCACGATCATCACCATCGCCATGTCGATCTACGTCAACCTGTGCATCCTGATCTGCATCGTCGCCGCCGGCCAGTTCATCCTCGACCTGATGCCCCAGGCCGTGCTGAACGCCTTCACCTTCACGCTGCCCTCCCTGTACGGCTCCATGCTGGTCATGAGGGTCGCGGGCAACCCGAAGCGCTCCTTCATCTATCTGCCCGTCGTCGTGATCCTGTACTTCCTGACCACCAAGGTCATCCACGGCCTCAGCTCTTACAGCCTGGCCATCTGCATCGTCGGCACCATCATCTGGGCTTACATCCACTTCAAGATGACCGACGGCAAGAACGCGTAAGAGGTATCACACATGAAGTATATCGATATGCACTGCGACACCCTCATGTGGCTTGCGAATCCCAACACCACGGGCGACCTGTTCCAGAACAGCCTGTCTGTCGATTTCAAGCGCATGCAGCTGGGCGAGGGCACTCAGTTCTTTGCCATCTTCATGCTGCCCGAGGGCTCCCGCTTCCTGGAGCAGATGAACAACATCTCCGATGATGATTACATCAGCAAGCTCCACGGCATCCTGTTTGACAATCTGGAGAAGTACAAGGACGTCGCCGCCTTCGCCTCCAACTATGAGATGCTGCAGGCCAACCGCGCGGCGAACAAGGTCTCCGCGTTCCTGACCATCGAGGACGGCCGCGCTGTCCGCGGCGACATGGCCCGTCTGGAGAAGTTCTACGACATGGGTGTGCGCCTGATCTCCCTGACCTGGAACCATCACAACTGCTTCGGCGCGCCCAACTCCTATGAGCCCGAGGTGATGAACACCGGCCTGACCGATTTCGGCAAGGAAGCCGTCGCGCGCATGAACGAGCTGGGCATACTGATCGACGTGTCGCACCTGTCGGACGGCGGCTTCTGGGACGTCGTCAAGCTGACGAAGAAGCCCTTCGTCGCCTCCCACTCCAACTGCCGCGCCATCTCGCCCCACAAGCGCAACATGACGGACGACATGATCCGCGCCCTGGCCGAAAAGGGCGGCGTCATGGGCATCAACTTCGGCCCCGAGTTCCTGAACCCCGACGTGGAGCGCAAGGAGAGCACCGCTGCCCTGATGAGCGCCCACATCCAGCACATCAAGAAGATCGGCGGCATCGACACCGTCGCCCTGGGCTCCGACTTCGACGGCATCGGCGGCGAGCTGCAGGTGTCCGGTTCCGACAAGCTGGGCGTCCTGTTCGACCGTCTCCACTGGGACGGCTTCACCGACGCCGAGATCGAGAAGATCGCCCACCTGAACGCCGAGCGCGTCATCAGGGAATCGATGAAGTGATCAACCTCCCTTCCATCCCCACCATAAGAAAAAGCCCCGCCGTCAGGCGGGGCTTTTTCAGTGTGCACCCGATCATTCCTTCATGACGCACCATGTCTCCGGATGCGCTCCCTTCTTGATCCAGGTCAGTCTTGCATTACCAATGAAATTGCTGTAAAATAAAGGATAGAAGATATGCGGCTCCGAACGGCTGCAGCAAAAGGAGGTCTTCATACATGGATCGCAAACTCCCAAAACGCCTTTCCGCCCTGCTCTGCGCTTTTCTGCTCTGCTTCTCCCTGATCCCCGCTCCCGTGAAGGCCGCGTCGGACGGGCTGACAGCCACCGTCGACGGCTCTGAGGTCAGACTCAGCTACAGCGGTCCCTCCGAGAGCGCGCTGGTGTTTTGCGCCGGCTATGCGGACGGGAAGCTCGAGAGCATCCTTCAGAAGACCTGCGCCAAGGGCGGCTCCGTCACCTTCCCCTACGCGCGGGACGGTCACTACCAGTTTATGGCTGTGGAGCCCTCCACGCTCAAGCCCCTGTGCGTGAGCGTCGACGCCCTCCGCGTCTATGACGGACCGGTAGAGGTCCCCTTTGTGAACGACGAGTCCGAGGCGGTTGCGGCGGCGACAGTAGCGTCGGTCTCCGCTTACACGAGGGCGCAGCAGCTCACAGAGGCGCTTTCGGGGCTCGGCGCCGAGGTCGAATCCATCAAGGACGGCGGGACACTGAACAAGACCCTGTTCGAAGACCTCAACCAGCAGCTCACCGATGCGGTCGACGCCTGGAATCAGGTCACCGAGGCGTCAAGTCTCCTCTATACCGCGGCCGGGAACCTGGCGGCGGCGCAGGAGGCTGCCCTGCAGAGCGTGGTCGCTCCGTCCGGCTTATCCTATGATGAGATCGCTCTCATGGCCGACGATCTGGAGTGGGCCAAACAGGTGACGAGAGCGTATGACTCCATCCAGAGCAGCACCAAGCTCAAGGAGCTGGGCATGATGATGGGCTGTGACGCCCGCCGTGCCTACCTGTACCTGCAGATGGCGCAGAACATCCTCACCGGCCACGCTTACGGCGATTTCGGGAACTGCGCCGAGAAATGGGAAAAGACCTATACCGGCATCAAGACCGGCGCCAAGGTGGGACTCTTCGTCTGCGCTACCATAGCGACCGCCGGCGGCACTGCCGCGATCTCTGCGGGCACCGCCACCGTCACCGCCGGGCAGGCGGTGGGGATCGTTGTCGGCGGCGTGGACTGCGCGCTGGAGGTCACTTCCACCACCGGAAAGATCATTCTCGGCCCCGGCAGCAGGATCGTGCAGCGCTTTGAAGACAAGACGAAGCCCATCTCCGAGGCCTGCTTCTTCTACTCCATCTGCACCGGCGGCGGCGATACCCTGGGTGAAAAGCTGGCCTGCCTGGGCGATATCGCGACGCACGAGCCCGACTATCAGACGATAGCCTACACCTATGTGTACGACCAGGTCACCAATTCCTTCCGCCTCGTGGCGGCCAACTGCAAGGACCCCGAAGCCCTGAACAAGCTCAAAAAGGAGATCCTGGGCGCGGATAAGCTCACGGATAAGGTGCCGCCGCTGGACGACGTCATCAAGGATTTCCTCAAGGGCGCCGATCACTCTCCCGAGAAGCTCGATGAGATCCTGAAACGCGCCCAAACAGAGGGGATCATCTCCCCCGACGCCACGATCAAACAGCTCAAGACCGGCTTCGACGGCACGGTGGCGAAGGACGGAGGCGGCGGTGAGGTCACCGTCACGACCGAGGGCGACAACACCTTGATCGAGCGCTGGAACGACGAGGGGAAGCTCGACGGAGAACAGCTCACCGTCGACGCTGACGGCCGCATCGTGGAGACCGCCTATTACGAGAACGATGAGCTTATCTTTTCCTCGACGTGCAGATATTTTACCGACGAAAACACCTCCAGCAGCTATATCTTTGAGCGCGACGGCGTCTCCTACGATCCCAGAGGCAAGATCAGTCAGCGCCGCACGACCTACCCCAACGGCGACATCGTCACGGAGACCTATGGCTATCCGCAGTCCTTCCACGCCAACATCGATTACAATTACATCTATAGCAAGAGCCTGTGGAATCCGATCACCAATACGAATGCGACCCTGGTCCCGCGGCACCCCGTCGGATAAGGAAGAAGCGGCGCTGCAGGGCGCGGATCCCGAACGCTGAAAGGTTTTTCAGGCATTGTCCGCTGTCAATGAAAAAAGCGGCCCCGATCGGGGCCGCTTTTGCTATGACTTATTTGATTATTCCGTGAGGCCGCACCATTTCTCCAGGTACTCTTCCTTGGTCATCAGGGGCTTGAAGTTCTCCTTGATGTGCAGGCCCTTCTCCGCGCCGTTGGCCAGCAGGTCGATGGCCGTGCAGACCATGGCCTTGGCGGCGTCCAGAACGGCGATGTCGGGACGGGGCACGCAGTAGCTCTCGCCGTGGAACGTGCCGGCCGCACCGCCGATGAACATATGGCAGGTGGGCATGATGTGGGCCACGTCGCTGGCGTCGGTGGAGCCGCCCATGCCGTCGCGCTTGCAGTGATCCTCGCCGAAGACGTACTTCAGGTTGTCATACACGACGTCCTTCAGCTCGTCGCACTCGGTGGGGCACATATAGCCGGGCAGCTGGGTGATCTCGCACTTGGCGCCCAGGGCGTACGCGCCGGCCTGCAGCGCGCGGTCCACCTTCTCGGAGGCGGCCAGGATGGCCTCGGTGTTGTTGCCGCGGACGTAAGTCTCCAGACGGACGTCGGCGGGGACGACGTTGACCAGGTCGCCGCCCTTGGTGATGATGGGATGGACGCGGATCGTATCCTCGTCACGGAAGGTCTCGCGGTTGGCGTCGATGGCGGCCAGACCGATCTGGGCGGCCTTCAGCGCGTTGATGCCCTGGCTGGGCATGGCGGCGTGAGACTCCTTGCCGATGTAGCGGATCAGCTTGCCGACGAAGCCCATGCCCGTGCCGCCGCCGGCGTTGGCCTTGATGGGATCGCCGTCGCCGTCCTCGGTGCCGCCGGTGTGCTGCATGATCATCATGTCGATGTCGTCAAAGACGCCCAGCTTGATGAACTCCTGCTTGCCGCCCAGCAGCGAGATCTTGCCCTGGTCGCGCAGGCTCTTGCGGTACTCCAGCTCGACGAACTCCTCGGAGGGAACGTGCATCAGCACCACGTCGCCGTCCAGCTCGTTCATGACGCCGGACTCAACCAGAGCGTAGGCCACGCCCACGACGCTGGTGGCCTGGGAGTTGTGGCCGCAGCAGTGCGCCGCGTGGGTGACGGGGTCGGCGAACTTGTGATTGGGCACCACGACGGCGTCCAGCTCGCCCATGATGGACAGGCGGACCTTATGGTCGCGGCCGGCCAGCGGGGTGACGATGCCCGTGATGGCCACGCCGTCCTGATACTTCAGACCCAGCTTGTCCAGATGCTTCTTGATCTTGTCGGCGGTCTTGAACTCCTTGTAGCCCAGCTCAGGCTCCATGAAAATGGCCTGGTTGAGCTCCAGCAGCTCGTCGGCATGCTTGTCGATGACGGCGCAGGCCGCCTGCTTCATTTCGTTAACGGTCATAGGGACCACATCCTTTCTTTATTTTCAACAGTATCATTATACGCGCTTTGGCAAATGGAAGCAAGTTCTCCCGTTTGATCCGCGATTTCTTGTTTAGTCTGCACAAAAGAAGATGGTCAGAACGCCGAAAGGGAATTGTCATCATCGCATTCCTGTGATAAAATATAAAATGGTTTTTTATAAGCAAAAGGGAGGTCCCGCCATGAAAAACACGAAACGAGCCGCGCTTGCGGCGCTGCTGATCTGTCTGCTGCTGTGCGCCTGCGGCGCCGAGCCGATCCCCGAGCAGGACGGCGAGCTGAAGCTGGAGAAGACGTTTTCCGACAAGGGCGTCGAATACTTCGAGGCCCGCGTCGTCCTGCCGCGGTTCAAGGAGCAGGGCGACCGCTCCGCGGCCATCAACACCGTGCTGAACCGTGAGTTGGAGCGATTGACGTCCTACGTCGGGGACGAGCTGGCCCCCTTTGCGCTGGAGAGCTATCAAAATGCCCGGGAGTTCGGCTACGATTTCCCCGGCGCGTACTACACCATGGACGCCGCCATCGATCGCTGCGACGCGAAATGCGTCTCCCTGACCGGCGTCTCGTCGGCCTATCTGGGCGGGACCCACCCGGACAACTGGCTGGAGAGCTGGAGCTTCGACGAGAAGGGACGCCAGCTGACGCTGGACGACCTGTTCTCCGTGCCTGAGGACGAGTATCTGGGCCGCATCCGCGACCTGGTCCTCAAGCAGATCGACGAGCGGAAGCTGATCCCGGAGCTTTACCCCGACTATGCCGAAACGCTGACCGAGACCGCCTACGACACGTCGGACTTCATCCCCCGGGAGGAGTGCCTGACGGTCTACTGGCAGGATTACGCCATCGGCCCCCACTCGACGGGCATGCTGCTGTTCGACCTGCCCTGGAGCGACCTCGGCGATATCCTGGCGGAGGGCTGGAAATGATGAAGAAAAATGACCTCGTGACATTGACCATCGACGGCTACACCGCCGAGGGCATGGGCGTGGGGAGGGCGGACGGCATGGCCGTGTTCGTCCCCGCGTCCGCCGCGGGCGACGTGCTGCGTTGCCGCATCGTCAAGGTACAGAAGACATACGCCTACGGCCGCATCGAGCAGGTGGTGACGAACTCGCCCCACCGCATCGCCCCGGCGTGCCCCGTCTATCCCAAATGCGGCGGCTGCGCCTTCCTCCATCTCAGCTACGAGGAGGAGCTTCGCCTCAAGGGGCAGCGGGTGGAGGACGCCTTGCGCCGCATCGGCGGTTTTGATATCAAAATCGGCCCCGCCGTCGGCTCTGACCGCCGGGGCTACCGCAACAAGGCCCAGTTCCCCGTCTGCCTGCAGGACGGGCGCGCCGCCTTCGGCTTTTACCGCAGCCGCAGCCACCAGATCGTCCCCACGGACCGGTGCCTGATCCAGGGCCCGCGGACCAACGCGCTGGCCGCCGCCGTCTGCCGCTGGATGGACGAGAGCGGCGCGGAGCCCTACGACGAGGAGACGAACACCGGCCTCGTCCGGCGCATCTACGTCCGGGAGGGGGCGCGCGGCTGCCTGCTGTGCATCGTGGCAAACGGCGGGAGCCTGCCGCAGCCCGAGCGCCTGACGGCGCTGGCCCGGGAGGCCGCCCCGGACCTCCGGGGCATCGTCCTCAACATCAACCGCGAGAAGACGAACAGGATCATGGGCGACGTCTGCCGAACCCTCTGGGGCGACGGCAGCCTGCGCGACACGCTGCTGGGGCTGGAATACGATCTGTCGCCGCTGTCGTTCTATCAGGTCAACCACGCCCAGGCGGAGGAGCTTTACCGCTGCGCCCTGGACTTTGCCGCATTGAAAGAAAACGAAATGGCCCTGGACCTCTACTGCGGCGCCGGGACCATCACGCTGCTGCTGGCCCGCCGGTGCCGGGAGGCCATCGGCAACGAGATCGTCCCCGAGGCCGTCCGGGACGCCAATGAGAACGCCGCGCGCAACGACGTCCGCAACGTTCGATTTATTCTCGGCGACGCCGGGGAGGCCGCCTCCCAGCTGG
>SVKN01000062.1 GCA_015068445.1 Oscillospiraceae bacterium
GTCGTGGGACGCGCGCTGCTGCAGCAGCGCGCGTCCCACGACACAGGGCGACTCCACCCAGAGCGGCATGCCGATCACCGCGCGATCATACGCGCCGAGATCCGGCGCGCCCTTGATCGTGACCTTCGGCAGCGTCCGCCGGAAGGAATCGATGCAGGCCCCCAGGTACCCCGCGGCGCCGCTGCGGTCCCTGCCGTCGGTATATTCAAAGATATCCGCGCCGATCGTCCCCGCCAGCAGCTTCATGGCGGTCTTCGTCATGTTCGTTCTCGAATAGTACAGACAGAGCGTTTTCATAGGCTCCTCCTCGCCGCTTGTTTTTCGTTCAACCAACAGAAGGCTGGACTATTTCAAACAGCTGATCTCTTTCTGCAGGTTGGCCAGAAATCGGCCTGCATGAGCGCCGTCCATCTGGGTATGATGAAACTGAAACAATACCGGCAGATAATACCGGAACAGCTTCCTTCTGTACCTTCCCCATATCATAAACAGGTTGTTGAAAATGCCGCTGTTCATGCTAACAGCGCCGTCGATCTCGGCGTCGATGATCGCGGATGTTCCGATGACCCTGCAGTCGGAAGACAGGTCTCTGTCGGCGCAGGTCTCCGCGACCTGCCGCGTATATTTCAGGTAATCCCGATTGAACTGTTCCATTTCCATGGCAGCCAGTATGTCGCAGGCGCTCACTTCACCTGTTTTGTTCTTCACGATCGTGTTTACGGCGATCGAATCATATTGGATCAGCTTATAAAGGAGGAAATGAGACAATGCCTGAGAACGGTAGAAAAGATGATCAGTTTGTTCCTGACTTCGTAAAGGAAGTCGAGGACCAGATCGCCAAGGGAGTAAAGCTCCCGACACAGGAAGAAGTAACGATCAAGTGTGGCAAGGGCCTGGCGGAGCCTTTCCAGTCGAAAGACGGCAGGGAGTTTTTGAGGATCTCGATTCCCAATCAGGATCCGGCGGACAAGACACCCTGGGCACGCTTTGTGCTCCCCGCAAAGGCCGTGCATGAAAACCAGTATGGCAAAGGTTTATGGGCGAAGATCCCGGCTGATGGAACGACCGTAGTGACGAAACCCACCATTCAGGGGCAGGACGATAAGGGTAAGAACATCTGGCAGGATGTAAAGACCCAGGTGCCGAATACGGAGCTGAAGGCGATGGTGGAGGCCTACAAGACCAGAGCACCACAGACGAAGGAGACTCAACCCCGGGAATCCGCCATGGAAAAGCTTGATGCCCTGGTGAAGGATACGGCTGCAAAAGTATCTTCAGAAAGGCCTAAGGCCAAGACCAAATCTAAGAAGGGTCCGGAGCTGTGAGCTAAGAGAGGCAGTGAAAGCTGCCTCGTACATATGTTTGTGTAGCCACAAAAACATTGACTATTCTGACAACTAGTGGTATAGTTGCTTGGTGTTATTGTACCCACGAGAATGGAGGATCTGACATGGCAAGACCCAAGAAGGCTGACGCTCGTACAATTACTTATAAGGTGCGCTTAAATGAAGAGGAGAATCGTATTCTGACAGAAACCAGTGAGTATGCTGCTGCCCATAAATCAGAGGTGTTCAGATCAGCCTTGTATAACTACCACCAAAGTGTCAGAAAAGACAAGGAAACAAAAGGCATTCAGCCTGAAGCTCCGGACATGAGTGTTTCTTGCGGAGAAGGGATCATTAACATCCGGGTCGGGGCTATTATTTTGAAAAAAAGACGTTTCCTGATGGTCAGGAATCATCTGTCGGACTATTTCTATTCTGTCGGTGGACGAATTAAGTTTGGGGAAACAGCTGAAGAAGCTGTTATTCGAGAAGTGTTTGAAGAGACCGGTGTCAGAATGGAGATCGATCATCTGGGCTTTGTGCAGGAGAATTACTTCATTGCAGATGTCCCGTCCAAGCTCGGGAAAGAGGTCTACGAAATTGGATACTACTTCTACATGAAGGTGCCGGAGGACTTCGAGCCGGTCTGTGACAGTATTACTGAGGACGGTCAGACGGAATATCTGGAATGGGTCTCTCCGGATGAGCCAAGGACGATCTTTCCGGAATTCTTCAGAACAGAACTGGACATCACAGACATATCCGTGAAGCATAAGGTAAAGGATGACCGCTTCTATATCAGACAGTTTACAATAGAGGACCTGGAACCCCTTCATGACCTTCTTTCTGATTCGGAAGTGATGAAATATCTGGAGCCGCCCTTTACCCGAAAGCAGACAGAACATTTTTTGAAGTCACAGGGACTGGCGGCATTACCCCGGATACTGGCCGTAGATGATAAAGATCGCAGTTTCATCGGCTATGTGATCTATCATGATTATGACGATGCAAGCAAGGAAATAGGCTGGGTCCTGAAAAAGGAAATCTGGGGACACGGCATGGCGAGCCTGCTTACAAAGCAGCTTGTTGCCACGGCTGCAGCAGAAGGAAAAGACACCGTTATTGAATGCGTTCCGGAACAACAGGCGACAAGGGTCATTGCCGAAAAACATGGTTTCCGGAAAGCCGGAGAGAATAACGGCCTGTTGATATACCGGAGGGAAAGAAATGACTGATATTTGGATCCCGTATTCTTACTTCAGCTTGTTCAGGATATCGCCGATATCGCCGCTGATGCAGATGGAGCGACCGCGGATGTTGTCGCGGGTGACGGCCTCGCCGAAGTTCAGCGCGGCGTAGGTCGCGTTCGGGTTCTGCGCCGTCATGCGCCAGAACGGGAACTTGATGATGCCGGGGGTGTTGTACCCGACGCCGAGCTCCAGGAACAGGACCTTTTGGGTCTCGCGGGCGGTTAGGAAGCTCGCATACCGCTCGGCGGCCGCGTGCCAGCCCTCGTCCTCGACGAATGTATCATCAGCTCTGAGGTTCATGCTCATCGGCTCGCCGCATACCGGGCAGCGCGGGACAAGCTCTGTGGGAACCGTCATTTTGAGGGTCGCGCCTTCCGGAACGGTCAGTGCGCCGTCTTCCCCGATGGCAAAGCCCTGGGCAAGCACCATCCTGCGCACTGTCTCTTCGTTGTCGTAGGTCGCCTGATGGCAGGGCTTGCTGCACTGCCAGAGGCCGTAATCGCCCTGCGTATAGAAGAGTCTGTGCTTGTCGAATCCAGCCCTCTGGAAGCAATGATCCACGTTGGTCGTCAGGACAAAGTAGTCTTTATCCTTTACCAGCTCGAACAGCTCCTTGTAAACCGGCTTTGACGGATCCATGTAGCGGTTGATATAGATATACCGGCTCCAGTAAGCCCACAGCTCCTCAGCAGGCCACTGCATCGCATAAAAGCCGCCGGAATACATGTCCTCGAAATGATGCTTGCCGACAAAATCCGAGAAGTACTCCTCAAGACGCTCTCCGGTATAAACAAAACCTGCCGAAGTGGAGAGTCCTGCACCGGCTCCGATGATGACCGCATCCGCTTCCTCCAGCGCTCTTTTCAGTTTGTTGATTCCATCCGGTGTGTCCGAAGACGCAGGTATTCTCCTTCTGAACATCATGTTTACCTCCTGAATGACATACCCGCAGGGTTATGGGATAAATGCTGATTCCCTGCTTGACTGCATCGATAACCTCATCCGCTGCTCTGTTTCTTTATTATATCAGGGAAAACTTTCGCCCTGTCAACAGACTTTGAAAAAACCCTTTCATTATGCTGGACATGCGCTGCAGAAATACGATCCGAACGATCCGGAGAGCAAACGCGATCTCGCGAAGATCATCGCCTTCGGCGTCAAACGGGCGGCGAAATCGCTTTCGACCATGGAGGGAAATCTTCAGGGCCGCGCGCTCAATTACTTCAATATGACCGGCAAGCTCACGAAGCTTCTGGACCGCGACGAGGACCTGAAAAAGCTGGCCAAGGAAGAGGGCCTGGATCAGGCCTCCTATAAAGCCGTGAAGGGCATGGCTGAGCTGGACAGGCTCGATACGGAAAGGACAGCTGCGAAGAAGACGCTTTATACAGCTGCGGTTGGAAACCGCGAGCTCGACGAAAACGTCAAGCGGCAGGCGCTCAAGAGCATTCTCAAGGCCGAACTCGCGGAAAAAACGATCCTCAAGGACGCCCGCCAGACCGAAGACGATCCCAAGGTGATGGAAGATTATATGAAACTGAAATCGAAGGAGGTACAGCCGCTTTCGCCGAAGCAGTTCAAGAACACCGATGAATATGTCAAGGCGTTGGAGAGGTACCAGCAGGCTGAAAGAGAAGGCAAGGCCCGGGGCGACGCCTATTCCCCGGACGGAAAGCTCTGGGCCGGGACGCCGGAAATGATGTGGAACTCTCTGAAAGAGCTTTACAATCCCATCCCCACGATGGCAAAGAATCTGGGCACAAAGGAAGGGCAGGATCAGCTGGACAAGCTCGGCAGTCTGCTCGTTTCACTGATCATGATCGCTTTCGCGGTCACGCTTTTCGCATTTCCGCAGGAGGGCATCGCGGTCGTTGTCGCGGTCCTCTCCGCCGCTTTGGTGATCGGCGACATCCGCATGTTCGTCTATTATTTTTCGATGGCCAGACACATGGTCGGCGGTCTGACGATCCTCTACCGCGCGATCATACTGCTTGACCTGGGGCTGTTCACCGCCACCCTCAACAGCATTCCCCTGCCGTACGTCATGCTCTATCTGGCGTCCATCCATGCCTTTTCCGGAGCGGTCGGCATCATGCGCGCGCTGGAAGCAAGGCGCGTCGGCACGGGGTCCTGGAGGCTCCGGCTGCTGCACGGGATCGTTGACCTGCTCCAGGCCCTGCTGTGCCTGATCTTCATCGGTTCCGTGCAGCTGGCCGTCTACATCTATGCTGCCGGGCTGATCTATTCCGCGATCTTCCGCATCATCACCGCCTTCCAGAGAATGGCCATCGTGTATATCCAATGATCGACCTTCCCTCCCCGGCGTATAAGACACTTTGAAGAAAGAGCAGAGACTGCGCAAGCCTCTGCTCTTTTATTCCGCGCGCATCACCGGTTGAGCAGCCGGTCATAGATCTCCAGATCGACGTCCTTGAATACGTTGAAGACGACTTTTTCGATCCCATCGTGTTCCCTGAGATACTCCTTGACCGTCGAAACGGCGATCTCCGCGGCTCTCTTGTTGGGGAACATGAAGACTCCGGTCGAGATGCAGCAGAAGACGATGGTCCTGAGCCCGTTTTCCTCCGCGATCTCCAGACAGGATCTGTAGCAGGAAGCGAGCTGCGCTTCATGCTCCTTCGTCAACCTGCCCTGAACGATGGGCCCGACGGTGTGGATGATGTATTTGCAGGGCAGGTTGAAGCCCGGCGTGATCTTCGCCCGACCGGTCGGTTCCGGATGGCCCTGCCGGTCCATGATGTTTCCGAGGTAATTCCGAAGGCCGATCCCCGCCTTGCTCCCGATGATGTTATCAATGCAATTGTGCAGCGGTATATAGCAGCCTGTAAGGCCGCTGTTGGCGGCATTGACGATGGCATCTGCCCGCAGCGTCGTGATATCGCCCTGCCAAAGATAAATGCGGCCGCCGGCTTTGGTCGGAGACATATCATCGACGTCGGTGACGCCTGATGATGTGTTTTCGCACGTCAGGTATTCATCCTGAACGGCGAGGAACTCGTCGCTGACTGCTTTGGGCGCTCTGACGTTCATAAGCGCTCTCAGCATGTTCTTCTGCTCCTGTGTATCCTCGGGAACGGAATACGATCTGTAGTCCGGTTCCTCATCGAGAAGCTGCCTGATCAGCCATCTTCTCTGTTCCGCATGGTCCATCGACGTCGACTCCTTTTCCTTGTGTTTTTCCCGCGTTCTCCCCTTTTCTTGACAACATCATATCAGCTATAGTATATTTTGTAAAGTAAGCACGATTTCGTGCCATAGGCACCGAAATGATACCATGGAGGGAGGGACGCTTATGGAATCCTTCACGCCCGCTTGCCCGGTGGAAACGACGCTTTCGCTGATCGGCAGCAAATGGAAGGTGCTGATCCTGCGGGATCTGATGGACGGGAAAAAGCGCTTCGGCGAGTTGAAAAAGAGCGTCGGCGCCGTCACGCAGAAGGTGCTGACCGCCCAACTGCGGGAGATGGAGCGCGACGGACTGCTGACGCGCACGGTCTACCCCGAGGTGCCGCCCAGGGTGGAATACGAGCTGACATCGCTGGGGCTGTCCCTCGGCCCCGTCCTCGACGCCTTGAGGCTCTGGGGCGAGGGCTACAAAAACGCCCTGCGCTGACCGTTTTCTATTGACGAAATCATGCGGAGGCACTATAATGATAGTTAGCGAATACTAACTACAGGAGGCGTCTCCATGACACAAAAGGAACAGATCGGCGGCGCGTACCGCCAGCTGGGCGAAAGCGCCACGTTTTATGACGGCATGATCACCTGCTCCACGCCCCTGGGCAAGGCGATCAACCGTATCGTCTGGGGCATGGACCGGGAGCAGAACAACCTGACCTTTGAAAAGGCGCTGTCCGGCATCCCGGAGGACTTCGCCGGGAGGCTGCTGGAGGTGCCCGTAGGCACGGGCGTCATCACCATGCCCGTCTATCAGACGCTGCCGGAGGCCGAGATCACGTGCCTCGACTACTCGCAGGACATGATGGACAACGCAAGGCGAAGGGCCGCGCAGCTTGGGCTGACGAACGTCTCCTTCGTCCGCGGCGACGTGGGCGCGCTGCCCTTCGAGGACGAGAGTTTTGACGCGGTGCTGTCGCTGAACGGCTTCCACGCCTTCCCCGACAAGGATGCCGCCTGGCGCGAGACCTTCCGGGTGCTCAAAAAGGGCGGCGTCTTCTGCGGCTGCTTCTACGTCAAGGATCGGAACCGCCGCACCGACTGGTTCATCGACAAGCTGTACCGCCCCGCGGGCTTCTTCACGCCGCCCTTCGAGACTGTCCCCGGCCTTCGCGCCAGGCTCAAGCGGCTGTATCGGGAGGTCAGCGTGGAGGCCGTGGAGGGTCTGGCCTGCTTCTGCTGCATCAAATAGGCGGCGTTTGAAACCGCCGCACAAGGAGAGGAACCTATGAAAACATCACGAGTGATCAGCCGCTTCCGCGGGGAGCTGACGCGGCGGTACGGCCGCGAGGAGGCCGTGACGATGATCGACGGCGCCCAACTGGAGTACAACCGGGCGCTGATGGAATACTGCCACCTGCCCGACGGCGTGTTCTGGCACGGCAAAAAAACGATCTTCCCGATGGCGTGCATCTACCACCAGCTGCATCTCAACCATCCCAAGGAGGCGCTGGAGGTGACGGAGACCGTCATGAGGCGCCGGAGCGAGTCGATCGGCCGATTCCTCAACGTTCTTATGGCGATCCCCGGCATGAAGAGTCTGGCCATGAAGCTGCTGCCGCGGTTCGTCAACCGCTATTTCGGGCCGAACAACGGCTTTGAGGTGCGCCTTGCCCGGGAGCCGGACGCCTTCTACGCGGATTTCACCAAGTGCCCCTATCAGGTGCTGACGGCGCGGATGCGATGTCCCGAGCTGTGCGCCGTCTTCTGCCGGAGCGACGAGTATGCCTACGGCGCGCTGCGGGGGCTGCGCTTCACCCGGACCCAGACGCTGGGCACGGGCGGCGAGAAATGCGATTTCTGCATCCGGCGGGCTGACCGCTGATGCGGGCAAGGAGGAGCTATGAGACCTGATTACAAAAACTGGGTGCCTCTGGGCATGCTGATGGGCTTTGCGGCAGGCGCGGGCGCGCTGGGCGCCGGGGCGCTGCTGATGGACGCCTGCGGCAAACGGAAGCTGGCCGCCGTGACGGCCGTCGGCGCGGCCGGGTGCGCCGCTGGGACGGCCTGGAGCCTGATGGCGCGGCAGGCCTTCGATTACGGTAACGAGAACGGCATGGCCAAAAGGATCATCGAGGGCACGTCGTCATATATCACGCTGCCCGAGGGCGGCGTGGGGCTCGATGTGGGCTGCGGCAGCGGCGCGCTGACCATCGCCTGCGCCAAAAAGAACCCTGCGGCCCGGATGATCGGCGTGGACCGCTGGGGGCCGGAGTACGCCTCCTACAGCATGGCCCTGTGCCGGCGCAACGCCGAGGCCGAAGAGACCGGCAACGTCACGTTCATGCAGGGCGACGCCGTCAGGCTGGACTTCCCCGACGAGAGCTTCGACGCCGTGACGAGCAACTACGTCTACCACAACGTCACGGGCCGCGACAAGCAGATGCTGCTGCGGGAGACGCTGCGCGTGCTGAAAAAGGGTGGCGTCTTCGCCATCCACGACATCATGTCTCCGTCCCGCTACGGCGATATGCAGGCTTTCGTCCGCTCCCTGCTGGACGAGGGATATGAGCATGCGGAGCTGATCGACACATCCAGCGGCCTGTTCATGACGAAGGGCGAGGCGGCCCGCCTGTTCCTCACCAGCTCGACGCTGCTGGTGGGCAAAAAATAGCGCCGCGATTCCATTGAAGGATTACCCTTATTTCAATTTATAATAATCTGACTCCAGTTTGACAAATTGGAGGGCGCACTTACTCACCACCTTACAAATGGTGAAATGTGCGCCTTTCATGATCCCTCGAATCAGATGAAGATCCATCCTTGACAGCATGAATCATACGATCCGAAAAAGAAGCGGCACGTCCCGGGGGCGTGCCGCTTTTCGTGAACTGTCGAAGGTTCCCTTTTATTCGTCTTCCTCTTCCTCCACGATGGGAGGGCCGGCGATGACGGCCAGCTTGGTGATGCGCAGGTCGTCCACCTCGGCGATGGTGATGTGCAGGTTCTTGTAGTCGAAGCTGTCGCCCTTCTGGGGATAACCGTCCAGCATCTCGATGGCCCAGCCGCCCACGGTGACGTACTCGGTATCAAAGCGGTGGTCGCTGAGGTCGAAATGCTCGAGGAAATCGTAGATCGACATGTCGCCGGAGATCAGGTACTGATCGGGGGCGGTCTCGGTAATGTCGCTCTCGATCTCGTCGGTCTCATCCCAGATCTCGCCCACCAGCTGCTCCACGGCGTCCTCCATCGTGACGATGCCCATGGTGCCGCCGTACTCGTCCAGCACCACGGCCAGGTGGGTCTGGTGCTTCTTGAGCTCGCTCATGACGGCTGGGAGCTTCATGGTCTTGTGGATGAAGACGGGCGGCATCAGCAGGTCGCTGATGGAGTCAAGGTTGGGCTCGTCCACCAGCCGCTTGAGCAGATGGTCGATGAACAGCACGCCGATGACGTTGTCGATGGTGTCTTTATAGACGGGGATGCGGGAATAGGGCGAATCGAAGACGAGCTTTTTGATCTCGTCCATGGGGTCGTCGATGTCGATAGCGATCATGTCCACCCGGGGCGTGAGGATCTCCTGGGCCGTGATGTCCGAGAACTCCAGCGCCGACTGCAGCAGCTCGCTCTGCTCCTCGTCGATGACGCCCTCGTCCTCGATGATCTCGATGATGGAGGCAAGCTCCTCCTCCGTGACCGTGGGGCCCTCTTTCCCCTTGCCCCACAGCTTTTCAAAGGCGTGGACGATCCAGAGGACAAGGACGTTGACGGGCTTGAACAGGATCATGACGAGGCGCAGGGGCCAGGCGACGGCGACGGAAAAGCTGTCGCTGTTCTTTTTGGCGGCGATCTTCGGGACGATCTCGCCGAAGATCAGGATCAGCACGGTCATGACGGCCGTGGCGATGACGGGACCCTTGGAGCTGTCCTGCCCGAAGACGGACAGAGCGATGACCGTAGCCGCCGAGGAGGCGGCGATGTTGACGAGGTTGTTGCCGATGAGGATGGCGGACAGGGCGCTGTCGTAATCCTCGGCGATATCGTACGCCACCTTGTCGCGGCCGCCTTTTTCGGCGGCGTTCTTTTTCAGGCGCGTTTTATTGAGGGACGCGAAAGCGATCTCCGAGCCGGAAAAGAAGGCCGACAGGGCGATCAGAAGGACGATCCAGATATATGGCCAGTAGCTACTGTCCATGATGTAAAACCAACTCCTGTATGTGAATGATCAGTTTTCCGTTTTCTGCTCGCCGCGCTCGAGGACCTCGACCCGCAGCAGCGTGATGCGGTTGTTGCTCAGCTCCTTGACCGTGACGCGAAGATGGCCGCGCTCGAAGCGGTCGCCGCGTTCGGGGATCGCCTCGAAGATCTCCAGCGCCCAGGCACCCATGGTCTTGTGCTCCAGCGCGTCTTCGTCGAAGGGGACGTCCATGGCCTCGAAGGCGTCCTCGGCCAGCATGTCGCCGGAGACCTCGTAGACGTCGGGCTCGGTCTCGGTTAGGTCGTTCACGACCACGTCGTCCTCGTCCCAGATCTCCCCCACCAGCTCCTCGAGGATGTCCTCCACGGTGACGATGCCCATGGTGCCGCCGTAGTCGTCGGTGATGACGCAGAGGTGGGTCTTCTGGCGGCTCATCTCGTCCAGCAGCTCGTGGATGTTTGTCTTTTTGTGGACGAAATGGACGGGCGTCAGCAGCTCCGCCAGCCGGACGTCGTGGTTTTCCAGGTACGCCTTCAGGTACTTGCGGGTCTGCAGGATGCCGACGATGTCGTCGATGGTATCGCGGTAAACGGGGATGCGGGAATACTTCTCCCGGCGGATCATGTCGAGGATCTCCTCGGAGGTGCTGTCGATGTCAAGGGCGGCCATATCGACGCGGGGCGTGAAGACGTCCTGCACCGTGGTCTCGCCGAAGTCGAGGGCCGACTGGACCAGCTCGCTCTTGTCGGGCTCGAAGCCGCCCTCCTCCTCCATGGTATCGATGATGTCATGGAGCTCTTCTTCGGTGACGGTGGGCATATCGTCGGCGCCGAAGAACTTCGACGCCAGGTCGCTGACGCCCTTGAAGAAGAAGGAAAGCGGCGTCAGCAGCTTCATCAGAAAGGACATGGAGCCCGCAAAGCCCAGCGCCAGCTGCTCGCTGTGGTCGCCTGCGTAGCTTTTGGGCAGCATTTCGACAAACAAAAAGACGAACACGGTGGCCCCCACGGTCATGGCCGGCACCGACCCCGGGCCCCAAAGCCGCGTGGCCAGCATGGTGGTCAGCGAGGCGAAGGCGATGTGGGTGATGTTGGTGCCGATGAGCATGGTGATCAGCGCCTTGTCGAACCGGTCCGCGATGCGGACGGCCTGTTTGGCGCGGGGCACGCCGTTTTCGGCGTAGTTGCGGATGCGTATCGTGTTCATGGAGGAATAGGCCGTTTCGGCGGCGGCGAAATACGCGCCCGCCAGCGCCAGCACGGCCAACAGAAGGTAGATCAAACTACCGCTACTGTCCATAGGACAAAACCATCTCCAGTTTGCAGTCAGATTCCCGACAGTCGGGTACAGTATTATACAAATTAGATTATACTATAAAACCCCTCCCCCTTGCAACAGTATTTTACAAAACTGTCCCCCCGGACAGCAAAAAGCGAGGGTCCGGCCCTCGCTTTTTGCCGCGCTTTCGCGCAGGTGTATAAGAGAAAAGAGAAAGGTATTGGCAAGTGATCCTTTATCGATCTGTTTTTCGGGCGGACACGCGCCGACCGAAAAACACCTTGGAGGAAAGCGAAGCGTGCGGGCGTCGCCCGTGCGCGCAGCGTACCGACCCGAGCGGCGGATGCTCTTTCCGCCGCGGGCCCTTTACTGGCGGAAATCCTGATTTCCGCCATGCAGTACGGCTCCCGCTTTTTGCCGCGCTTTCGCGCAGGTGTATAAGAGAAAAGAGAAAGGTATTGGCAAATAACGCTTGATCGATCCGTTTTTCGGCGGACATGCGCCGACCGAAAATCGTTTCTACTCGGCCCAGAAGATGTCCTCGAACCGGCTGTTGCCGGAGGCGCTGACGTCAAAGCCTCCGATCTTCGCGTTGGCGGCGCGGACGACGCGGGTCTGGTACAGCGGGACCAGCGGGGCCAGCTCGTTCAGGTACTCGTTGACTTCGGTCAGCGTGGCGGCGCGCTCCGCATCGTCGATCTGGGTCTTGCTCAGGTCGATCAGGCGGTCGACCTCAGGGTCGTTCAGACGGGTCAGGTTGGCGGCGTTGATGGCCGACGAATGATAGAAGCCCGACAGATAGATGCAGGGATGGCTGGAGGTGTAGCCGATGATGCTTGCCTCGTAGTCGCCGCTCATGATGGCGGTCAGCTGTGTGGCGTAGTCCATATTCTCCACGTCCATGGTGATGCCCAGCTCCAGCAGCTCGGCCTGTACGACCTCGGCGGCGCGGCGGGCGGTGTCGTTGGAGACGATGCAGGAGAAGGAAATGGT
>SVKN01000063.1 GCA_015068445.1 Oscillospiraceae bacterium
GGAGATCAGCCCGCCGGAGGTCATGGCGCGGCCCGTATAGCTCATCATGCGGAAGCCCTCGATGCCCTCGGGGTAGGCGGTGCGGTCGCGGACGATGTGGGCCATGGTGCCGAACAGCACAGGCAGCATCAGGATCGCCGCCTCGCGCAGGCGCACCTTGCCCCGGCGGTGGGGGATCAGCAGCAGCGCGGCCAGCAGGAATGCCAGCGGCAGCACGTAGTAGCCGAAGCCCAGGAACGAGCCGAACAGATAGCGGTACCAGTCGATGAGGAAGCCGCTGACGTCGAACATGCTCAGTACGCCGATGAACGCCAGGAACAGGTACACCCCGGCACGCACCGTGCGGTGGATGGCGCGCTTCTGGGCCGCCGTGGCTTTGGTCGTCGTTTTCTTTTTGGATGCGGATGACGAGCGCTTCGCGCCCGTGCTCCGCTTGGGCGGAGAGGATCTCTTCTCACTCATAGGATCACCCCTTGATCATGGACACCGCCACGGTCAGCAGACCGACCGCGGCGCAGTAATAGGCAAAGTAGACGAACGCGTCCTTCTTCATCAGCAGCCGCACCAGCCGGATGGCCAGCAGGCCGCAGACGAGGGCCGAGCAGAACCCCGCCAGATAGGGCAGCGGCGAGGCGCTCAGCGTCCCGGCCCGGATCATGTCGGGCAGCTTGAACACGAAGGACCCGGCCACTGCCGGGATTGACAGCAGGAACGCGTAGCGCACCGCGAAATCCCGCCGCAGGCCGCAGAACAGCCCCGCGGAGATCGTGGTGCCGGAGCGCGACACGCCGGGCAGCAGCGCGAACAGCTGCGCCAGACCGATCCTGACGGCGTCGGAGAACGGCGCGTCCTGGGCGGTCTTCGTGCCGTCGCCGTGGGTGGTCTCGGCGGCGTAGAGGATGAAGGAGGTGATCAGCAGCCCCAGGCCCACGTAGAGCGTCCTGCCGAAGAAGCGGTCCACCGCATCCTCCAGCAGCGCCCCGATGACCAGGGGCAGCGTGGACAGCACCAGCATGACGACGAGACGGCGGTTGAACTGGTCCCGGGTCTTAAAGCCGTCCAGCAGCAGCCCCAGCGCGCCGCGGATCAGCCGCACCACGTCCTGACGGAACGCGATCAGCACGGCCAGCAGCGTCGCCAGATGGACGACGACCGTGAACGTCACGTCGCCGGGCACGTCCATCAGAGCGGAGACGATGGCCAGATGGCCGGAGGAGGACACGGGCAGGAACTCGGTCAGGCCCTGCACGGCGCCCAGCAGGATAGCTTGCAGAAGGGTCATGGTCGCTTTCACCTCGTATGTAGTCGCGGATGGTTGGCTATTACTTCATTATACCACGGTCGAAGCGCTTTTTCCACAGGAAAACCGCAAGCAGGCCGCAGCACACGCCGATGATCAGCCCCGCCAGCACGTCGGTGGGGTAGTGGACGTAGAGATACAGTCGCGACAGCGCCATGATCGCCGCGAAGGCGACGGCCAGCGTGTGGGCCTTTTTCCCCATCACCGACGCTCCCGTGGCGAAGGCGAAGGCGATGCCCGTGTGGCCCGAGGGGAACGAGAAGTCGTGGGGCGCGCTGCCCAGGATCGTCACGGCCGTGTTGATGTCGTAGGGGCGGATGCGCGCCACCAGCGGCTTGATCGTCACGTTGACGATCAGCACGTCGAACAGGATCGCCGTGGCGCAGACGATCCCCGCTTTGCGCGTGGGCTTGTAAAGCAGCAGAAGCAGCGTCAGAAGGATGAACACCTCGCCGTTTGCGGCGATGGCGCCCAGAAACACCGCAAGCCTGTCGAGCACGGGATTGTGCAGCGTCTGGAACCAGTCCAGGATCGGCAGCTCGGCATAAGAAAGAGACGTCAGCATGGGAACTCCTTTTACAGTTGACAGTGAAGGGCGAATTGGCAATTGACAGTTGACAATGGACAATTGTTGTGCCTGCGGCGCATCGGGTACCGCCTGCCCGGCGCAAAAGGGCGGGCTTGCGCCCGCCCTATCGTATTCGTTCTATGACTTACTTATGCGCTTTGAGATAATTGACCACGAGATTGCAGAACGTGGCGACGCCGTAGGGCATGCAGTGGGCGTCGAAGTGGATGGCGGGGTTGTGCGCGCCGTAGATGTAGCCGTCGGCGGGGACGCCGGCGCCCAGGGTCATGATGACCGAGGGGACACGATCGGCGATCCAGGCGTAGTCCTCGGAGCCGAAGGACAGGGGCTCGGGGGCGGTGAAGTAGTTGTCGCCCACCACGTCCGTGACCCAGGGCTTCATCTCCAGGGACAGATCGACGTTGTTGTACACGGGCGGGACGGCGTTGTCGCCGTATTCCACCTCGGCCTCGCAGTTCATGGTATGGCAGGTCTCCTCCATGATCTGCTTGAAGCGGCGGCGGCAGATCTCGCGGGTCTCGTTGGAGAACGTGCGGATGGTGCCGTGGAGCTCCACCTCGTTGGGGATGACGTTGAAGACGGTGCCGCCCGCGATCTTGCCGAAGGTGATGACGGCGCGCTCGGCGGCGGGGACCTCCATGGCGATGATGTGCTGCACCAGCGTGACGGCGGCGCAGGCCGCGGTGACGGGGTCCTTCGTCTTGTGGGGCTGGGAGCCGTGGCCGCCCATGCCCCTGACGACGACCTTGAAGTTGTCGGCGGCAGAGTAGGAGACGCCCTGGCTCCAGATGACGCGGCCCACCGTGTCGCGGTCGGAGCCGGCCTCGATGTGGATGGCGAAGGAGGCGTCCACGTCCGGGTTCTCCAGCACGCCGCTGTCGATCATCAGCTTGCAGCCGTGGGTGGCCTCCTCGTCGGGCTGGAACATCAGCTTGACCGTGCCCTCCAGCTCGTCCTCGTGCTCTTTCAGCACCCGGGCGGTGCCCAGCAGCATGGCGGCGTGGTGGTCGTGGCCGCAGCTGTGGCAGCTGTGGTTGGTGGCGGCGTAGGGCAGGCCGGTGATCTCGTCCTGGGGCAGAGCGTCGTAGTCGGCGCGGAGCAGGACGGTCCTGCCGGGCTTTTTGCCCACGGTGGCGACGATGCCGCACTCGCAGATCTCCTGGGGCTCCAGGCCGATGTCCTTCAGCTCTTTGATGATCAGATCGGCGCTGGGGCGGACGTCAAAGCCCACGCCGCCGTACTGGTGGATCGTCTGCTGCAGCTCCTGCAGATGGGGAAACAGCTCCTGCGCGCGCTCCAGATACTTGTTCATACTCATTTTTCCTCCTTGAAAGAAGTCTTGTGGATCCGGTCGTACAGCCGATCGGCCTCCCTGGCCTCTTCCTTCGTCACGTCGCTGTCGGTGTAGCGGGCCTTGCGGTACAGATCCCGCAGCTGCGTCAGCGGCGCGCCGGGGAAATAGTGCTCGGCCTCCGCGGCGATCTGCTGGGTGTCAAAGTCGGGCGTGATGGCAAAGCCGCGCTGCAGGCACTCCTTGAGGAACCGGCGGTAGCTGTGGCGCACCTTGTCGCGCTCGTCCCGGCGGGCGAAGGGATTGCGCCGGGGCTCGCTCTTGACCTCGATGGTCTGCCGGTCCATCCGCGCCCCGCTCCGGCGGTCGAAGCGGCGGTTGCGCCCGGCCAGGGCCCGCAGGCCCCAGAACACCAGCGCCAGCGCGCCGAGGATCAGCAGGCCCGTGAACACCCAGGTCAGCAGCGCCGGCGTGTGGGTCTCCACGTCCTCGAAGATCATCTCGTCCATATTGCCGGCGATCCAGTCCTCGCCGTCGCTGTAGAACTTGACCTCCCGGTGGAAGATCAGCTTGAACAGCCATGCGAACAGCGACAGGAACCGCGCCATGCCGTAGACGAATGCCATCAATATATTTATTATAACCTTATCATAAATAAAGAACAAGCCCGAACCGATGCCCCCCAGCAGCGTTTTGCTGCTGGCCAGCAGCGCCAGCGCGCACACGAAGGCCACCGTGAGGATGTTCGACGCCTTGAAGGACGCCGAGTCGATGACGTCCCGGCTGTGGCGCAGGATGCGCATGAGCAGGATGCCGCTGACGGCGGTGATCAGAACGAAGGGCAGCACCAGCTCGCTGAGGCGCGTCCAGGACATGGTGACGGCCGACAGGATCACGGGCAGGATGCAGGCGAATACGGCGCGGCTGAACTGATCCTTGAAGTCGCCGTCGTCGTTGAGGAACATCTGGTTTTTGACGATGTAGAACAGATAGACGCACAGGACGGCGACCAGCGCCCGGTCGCCCCAGGTGGCGCAGAAGAAAAGCCCGCCCAGGCCGATCAGCACCGGCGCGAAGCGCAGCGCGGCCGATCGCTCCCGCGTCAGGTACGCCAGCCCCGCGCCCAGCGCTGCCAGCAGCGCCGGAACCGTCAGCCCCGTGACCGGGGTGAACAGCGACAGGATATACCCGGCGGCCTCCAGAAAGACGGCTGCGTCAAAGAGCATTTTCAGAAAGACGGTCAGCTCCATTCAGGCGTTCCCTCCTTCCATCTGCGACACGTCGAAGGTGAATACCTTGCCGCCCTTCAGCGCGCTCAGGCGCGAGAGCAATGCGCGGTATTCGTCCGTCATGCAGGGGGTGATGACGATGTAGTACCGCCCGGCTTCGTCCCGGCGGACGGCGCCCTCCACGATGGCGGCGAAGCGTCTCGTGGAGCTGTGCGTGGCGCGGCCGAGACCCTCGAGGATCGTCATCAGGTGGTTCTGGCCCAGACCGTCGCCCACCTGGCTCCACAGGCCGATGGCCCCGGCGGAGGTGGCGTTCGTCACCATGCCGTACTTGATCTTGCGCTCCTCCAGCACCTCGCACACGGAGCGGGCGCAGGAGAAGCAGTCCTCGATCCGCTGCCCGGCGTTCTCCAGCCCCTCGGGATGCTCCACGTTGAGGATGAGCGTCACGGACAGGTCCAGGGTGTGGTCGTAATTCTTGACCATGACGCGCCCCATGCGGGCGCTCTGGGTCCAGGAGATGGCGCGCTGAGGCTCGCGGCCCGTGTAGTCGCGGAAGCCGAGCGTCAGCACGGGGTCCTCCATGATGAAGCGGTTCACCGACACGTCGCCCAGGAAGTCGCCCAGGGTCTGACGCACCGTCACGCCGGGCATGGCCTTGGGCAGCACCACGACCTCGCGGTTGACGGGATAGTAGTCCGTCACCGTCCGCATGCCGAGGAAATCGCCGCCCGCCAGCACGGCCCCGCGGAAGAAATACCGCCCGCGGTGATCGATGTACGCCGTGAAGGAACGCGTCAGCTTCTGTTTCGGCTTGAGGAACGTGGTGGTGGTCAGCCGCGTCACCTCCGGGTCACGGCGCAGGGGCAGCTCGTCCGCCGCTTCGATCTCCAGCGGCAGCGTCTCCTGCACCTTGAGGAACGACACGGGCAGCCGCTTGGCGTTGGCGATCTCGGTGATCACCTCGAAATGCTCCCCGGGATCGACGGTGGTGCGGCTGGGGTGGGTGTCGTAGCTGACGCCGTCCAGCGCGTGGCGCAGGGTGTACTGCTGCACCAGCGCCGCCGCGATGGCGAAAAACAACAGATAGAGCAGCATGGTCTCAGCTTTCCAGCGGCACGGCCACGCTGCCGATGATGCGCTCGATGTACTTGACCGCGTCCTCGGAGGACAGCGCGGAGCCGCTGACGATGCGGTGGGCCAGCACGTGGGGGGCCACCTTCTTGACGTCCTCGGGCAGGACGTAGTCGCGGCCCGCGAAGGCCGCCGTCACCTGGCTCGCCTTGTACAGCGCGATGGCGCCGCGGGTGGAGACGCCCGTGACGAAGGCGCTCTCCCGGCGGGTGCCCTCGATGATGTCCATCATATAGTTCGCCACGGACTCGTGGACTTTGACGTCCGTGTAATTCTTGCGGACCCAGGCGGAGTCCTCCGCCGTGACGGCGGGCTCCAGCGCGGCGATCAGGTCGGTGGTGCTGACGCGGGAGATGACGCTCAGCTCCTGCTCCCGCGTCATGTAGCCCAGCTTGAGCCGCATGAAGAAGCGGTCCGTCTGCGCCTCGGGCAGGGGGAACGTGCCGTAGGACTCCACGGGGTTTTGGGTGGCCATGACCATGAACGGCTCCGACAGCCCCATGGTCACGCCGTCCACGGAGATCTGCTTCTCCTCCATGGCCTCCAGCAGGCTGGACTGGGTGCGGGGGGTGGCGCGGTTGATCTCGTCGGCCAGGATGATATGGGAAAACAGCGGGCCGGGCCGGAACTCGAACTGGCCGCTGTGCTGATTGTAGAAGTTGATGCCCGTCAGGTCCGAGGGCAGCAGGTCGGGGGTGAACTGGATGCGCTTGAAATCGCTGCCGATGGTCCTGGCAAAGGCGCGCAGCAGCATGGTCTTGCCCGTGCCCGGCACGTCCTCCAGCAGCACGTGGCCCGAGCAGACGAAGCACGTCAGCACCAGCTCGATCACGTCGTTCTTGCCCACGATGATCTTCGAGCAGTTTTCAACGACCCTGTTTTTGTACTCCGTAAAGCGTTGGATATCCAAATGGCATCTTCCTTTCGCGTCAAGCGTTTAATGATTCACTATTATATAATAAAAGGGCACGTCTTGGCAATGCAAAAAAGATGAATAAAAAAGCCGGTCTTGCAGAGCAAGACCGGCTTTTCGTTTGTACGTTCGTTCAGCGGTGAGGAGTATGGATTATTCCTCTTCGATGGCCTGGACGGGGCACTGAGCCGCGCAGGCGCCGCAGGAAACGCAGATGTCGGGGTTGATCTCGTACTTGGTGCCGGCGTCGGAAATCGCCTCGACAGGACACTGAGCCGCGCAGGCGCCGCAAGCTACGCAGTTTTCACCGATTTTGTATGCCATAGTAAACATACCTCCTACATGATTTGTACCTTTATTGTAACATGAAAATCGCAAAATGCAATGCAAAAAGAAAAAGAACTTGAGACGATTTTGTTAACAATATTGACGTTAGACGCGGCAAACTAAGCAAAAAACAGCCGAAATGAATAAGAAATCCGCAATCATGGAAGAATAGGGAAAAGAGCGGCGCAGATCACGCCCCTCAAGGCCCGTTCCCGATATCCCGCGCCTGTCGCCGGATCTTCAGATCCTTCGACTCCGCTTCGCTCCGCTCAGGATGACACCTTCCGGGAACCAGCCGCCGTGATCACCACGCCGCGAAGCGGCGGTATCCAATTCACCGCAGGCACCACAATTGTCCATTGTCCACTGTTCACTGTCAACTGTCCAACAAGGAGGTCCCCATGCGTCCCAAACCCCAGAATCCACTCGCGCCCTTCGGCAACGACGTCCAGATGTCCACCGAGCACGAAAATCGCTTCGACACGCCCCGGGCGGAGGATCGGCCATGAACGACGGCGCGTTCTCTCTCCCGGCCCGCCGGGCGCTGGCGTCCGCGTTCACGGCGGCGCGGTCGTTCTCTCACAGCGTCGTCTGCTCCGACCACCTGCTGCTGGGCCTCATGCGTCAGGACGACCGCATCGCCCGGCTGCTGTCGGGCCGCGGGATCACCCGCGCCGCGCTGGAGGGTCAGCTGGTCGCCCGCTACGGCCGCGGTGAGCCCGGCGTCTACGCCGCGGAGATCAGCCGTGAGGCCGCCGACGTGCTGGAGCGCGCCGCGCGTCTCTCCGGCGGCAGCCTCATCACCTGCGACAACGTCTTCGACGCCATGCTGGATGAGCCGGACTGCCGCGCCGGCAGGCTTCTGACGAGCCTCGGCGTGCGCCCGGCGGACCTGCGTCCCGCGCCGCGCCCGCGGCCGCGGGCCAGGGAGCCGAAGCTCCTGCTCCAGTACGGCCGCGACATGACGCGCCTGGCCGCCGAGGGCGCTTTCGACCCGCTGATCGGCCGGGAGGAGGAGCTGCAGCGCGTGATGCGCGTGCTGTGCCGCAGGCGCAAGGCGAACCCCGTGCTGCTGGGCGAGGCCGGCGTGGGGAAGACCGCCATCGCCGAGGGCCTGGCCCGCAGGATCGCCTGCGGCGACGTGCCGCCCGTGCTGCGCGACGCGCGGCTCTACGGCCTCGACATGGCCGCCGTGGTGGCCGGGACAAAGTACCGCGGCGAGTTCGAGGACAAGCTCCGGGGGCTGCTGGACGAGGCCTGCGCCTGCCCGGGGACGATCCTGTTCATAGACGAGCTGCACACCGTGGCGGGCGCGGGGGCCGCCGAGGGCGCCATCGACGCCGGGAACATCCTCAAGCCCGCGCTGGCCAGGGGCACCCTGCGGCTCCTGGGCGCCACGACGCCCGCCGAGTACCGCCGCCATATCGCCGCCGACGCCGCGCTGGAGCGGCGCTTCCAGCCCGTGGACGTCCGGGAGCCGGACCGGGAGGCCACGCTGGCCATCCTCCGCGCCGACGCCCGGGCCTGCGCCCTGCACTACGGCGTGGAGACGGGGGAGGAGCTGCTGCCGGAGATCGAGCGGCTGTGCCGCCGGTTCCTGCCCCGCAGGCGCTTTCCCGACAAGGCCGTGGACGTGCTGGACGAGGCCTCCGCCATGGCGCTCACCGAGGGCTGCCTCCGGGTGGAGCGCAGCCATGTCCGGCGGGTGATCGGCCAGATGAGCGGCCTGACGACGCTGGGCGTGAAGACGCGCCTGACGGCGGCGGAGCTGGAGGAGACGCTCTCCAGGGACGTCGTCGGCCAGCGCGAGGCCGTGCGCGCCGCCGCCTCCGCCGCCGCGGCTGCCCTGGCGTTCCCCGCGGGGCGCGACCGGCCCAAGGGGACCATGCTCTTCTGCGGCCCCGGCGGCACGGGCAAGACGCTGCTGGCCAAAAAGCTGGCGCTGGCGCTGTTCGGCGACGAGAGGGCGCTGCTGCGCTTCGACATGAGCGAGTACCGGGAGCCCCACTCCGTCGCCCGGCTCATCGGCGCGCCGCCGGGATACGCGGGCAGCGAGCGGGAGGGATTGCTGACGGGCGGCGTCAGCCGCAGGCCGTTTTCCGTGGTGCTGTTCGACGAGGCGGAGAAGGCCTGCCCCGAGGCGCTCAACCTGCTGCTGCAGCTGCTGGAGGACGGGCAGGTGACGGGCGGCGACGGCGTGACCGCCGATTTCCGCAGCGCCATCGTCATCCTGACCTCCAACGCCGGGACCGACAGCCGCGCCGTGGGGTTCGGCAGCAGCGCGCAGGACGCGGGAAAGGCGCTGCGAGGCGTCTTCGCCCCGGAACTGCTCAGCCGCATCGACCGGGTGATCCCCTTTCACCTGCCGGGACGCGACGATCTGCGGCGCATGGTGCTGCTGCGGCTGCAGGACCTGCAGAGCCGCCTGGCCGACGAGGCCATCGCCCTCAGCTGGCAGGAAAGCGCCGCCGACCTGCTGCTGGAAAACGCCCGCGACGGCCGCGCCGTCCGCAGCGCCGTGGACCGTCTGGTGGAGGAGCCCCTCGCCGCCCTCTGCGCCGACCACGACGTCGAACACGTCGTCCTCACTGCCGACCGCGGCTGCCTGCGCCTGGAGGAGCCCGCGCGGGTGTAGAGACGGGGCGCATCGTGACGGAAGGAGCTGCCCCGGCGTCAGAGCATTTCGGAGACGTGTGGCGCAGGGAGCCGGGGCGCTCCATTCTTCTTTCCCGGCATTTTCACCTTATTTCTGTTGCCTTTATCGCAGGATTGTGGTAAAATTCAATCAAATATCAAAGCATTGAAAGGAGCCCCAACGCATGAAGTACAACAAAGACCTGTTCATCGAGCACCTGTCCGGCATGGTCAGGATCCCTACCGTCTCCAGCGCCGACCCCGAGAAGACCCGGGTCGAGGAGTTCGAAAGCTGCACAAGTATCTCGAGGAGGCGTATCCCCTGGTACATAAGACCCTTCAGCGCGAGATCATCGGCAAGTGCGCCCTGCTGTACAAGTGGACCGGCACGGGCAAGTCGGGCAAGCTGCCCCTGCTGATGACGGCTCATCAGGACGTCGTCCCCGAGGGCGACCACGCCATGTGGAAGTATCCTCCGTTCTCCGCCACGCTGGATGACGAGGGCGTTCTGTGGGGCCGCGGCACCACGGACTCCAAGTGCAACATCCAGGCGTATCTGGATGCCATCGAGCTGCTGATCGCCGACGGCTTCACTCCTGACTACGACCTGTACCTCGCCTTCGGCTACAACGAGGAGATCATGGGCGGCCCCGGCGCCGCGGGCCAGATCATGCACGACGAGCTGAAGAAGCGCGGCGTCCAGTTCGGCATGGCCATCGACGAGTGCGGCGGCATCGCCTATGTGGGCGACAAGCCCGTTGCCACGATCATCGTCTGCGAGAAGGGCTACGCCGACTACGAGTTCTATGTGGACGATCCCGGCGGACACTCCGCGTTCCCGCCCGTGCACAACGCCCTGGGCATGCTGGGCAAGGCCATCTGGGATCTGGAATGCAACCGCATGGACACGAAGCTCATCGCCCCCGTCATCGCCGAGATGAAGGACCGCGCCGAGTTCATGACCGGCCATGACGCCGAGATCTACGCCGATCCTGAGGGCCACTGGGACGAGATCAAGGAGCTGGCCGAGACCCAGAAGGTCTACAACCAGCTGACCCGCACCACCACGACCCCCACCATGGCCAACGGCTCCGCCCAGGCCAACATCCTGCCCGAGCACGCCACCGTCGTCACCAACAGCCGCCTGCTGCCCGGCGAGACGCTGCAGGATCTGGAGGCTCACTTCGCCAAGGTCATGCCCGAGAACGTCAAGTTCCGCCTGGTCAAGGGCCACAATCCTCCTCCCGTCCAGACCACTGACAGCTACGGCTATCGCCTGATCAAGAAGATCATCAGTGAGAAGTACCCCGGCGTCAAGTTCATCCCCTCCATGCTGGCCGGCGGCACTGATTCCCGCTACTACTGCGACCTGACGCCCACCAACAGCGTCTATCGCTTCACCGGCATCCTGTCCAGCGCCAAGACCGCCGGCGCCCATCAGGTCAACGAGCACATCGACACCAACATCCTCTGCGACAACGTGGACTTCTACGTCCAGCTGTTCAAGGGCTACGGCGACGCTGAATAAGCGCTTCGCGCCATGATGAAAATCCGTCGATTTTCATCAAAAACGGATCGGTTACCGCTTGCGCGGTAAAGAGCATGCGTACGCGGGCGGCTTCGGCCGCCCGCGTTTTACGCGTTTTTTATGGGAGATAGCGTATGAAAAAGAAACTGACGATCCTGCTGGGCGTGCTGCTGGCGGTGCTGGCGGCGGTGTATTTCCTCTGGGGCCGCACGTACCTGACGCGCCACTTCACCGAGGTTCGCGTGGACGACAGCGCCCTGGAGGGCGTCGGCGCCCATGACTGGGGCCGGACGCTGACAGTCTATTTCACCCGCGTGGGCAACAGCGACTTCGCCCCGGACGTGGACGCCGTGTCCTCCGCGTCTTTGATGACCGACGGGACGCAGCTCATCGGCAACAGCCAGCTGCTGGCGCAGATGATCCAAAAGGGCGCGGGCGGCAGCCTGTACGCCATCGAGACAGAGAAGAAGTACCCGTCGAGCTACAACGACACCGTGGCCGAGGCGCAGAAGGAGATGCGCGACGGCGCGCCTCTCGCTCTGACGGGCGAGCTGCCCGCCCTCGACGAGTACGACACGATCGTCCTCGTCTACCCCCTGTGGTGGGGCACGATCCCCAAGGCCGTGGAGTCCTTCGTGCAGCAGGCCGGTATGGCCGGGCATGAGATCCGCGTGGTCGTCTCTCACGGCGGCAGCGGCGCGGGCAGCAGCGTCCGCGACCTCGAGGCCCTGGGCGTCACTGTGAAGGCTCCCGTGCTGGAGGTGTTCGACCGCGACACCGTCGCCGCCGCCGCGAGCGTGGAGACGTGGATGAGTGCGGTCGGTAATTGACAGTTGACAGTTGAGGAGTCGGCCTCCGGCCGACGATTCAATACCGCCGCTGCGCGGCGTGAGGCCGCAGCGGCGGCCTGCAGTCGCCCGGCCGTTCCGCGCACATCACGGCCACGTCAACATAGCCTCCCTCTCCGTCTGAGCACGCGTGTCTCAGCCTGCGGCTGAGCCTTTCGCGCGGAATAGGGAGGGGTACTCACCCCGCAAAAGAAG
>SVKN01000064.1 GCA_015068445.1 Oscillospiraceae bacterium
TTCCTCAAAAAGGACGAGCGCAGCTGCAACTTCGGTCTCGGCTGGGATACGGTGTGCTACGCTCATCCCGACTATGATCTGGGCGATGGCGCGCTGCTCAAGGGCGGCAACAGCTTCCAGTTCGACACGCAGTTCATCGTCATCCCCAAGTACAACGCCGTACTGGCGATCTCCGAGACCCACGACTGCCGCCAGAACATCAACGAGTGCATCCTGCGGCTGTTCGCCACCGCCATGTGGGAGACCGAGGGCGTGAGCATCTACAGGAGTTTCAAGCCCGTGCCGAAGGAATACGCCGACGAATACGCCGGGACTTATCTGGTGCCCAGCGGCATCCTCAACCTGCACATGTTCGGCGCGCACTGCGCCATCACCATGGACGACACCCGCGGCGGCCACAAGCACTGGTTCAAGACCTTCAACTTGACGGCGAGCAGTTCTCCAACGACGACAAGCGCACGCTTCTGTTCGAGCATTACGGCGACGATATCTTCGCGCTGTCAGCCTGGAACGGCGTCGTGGCCCCCATGGCGCAGAAGGCGAAGCCTGCTCCTGCGGTCTCGCAGGCGTGGAAGGGGCGCGTGGGCAAGAAGTACGTCGTGGTGGACGCCTCCCCCTATGATATCGTCGTCACCGACGTGGTGACGGGCTTCAAGGTGGCGCTGCTGCCGGGCAACGACGGCGTGGTCGTCATCTCCGGCTCCGGCCGCGACGACAGCGGCGTGTACGGGCTGTTCGAGGGCACGGTGAAGCCCATCGACGACAGCCGCGCCACAGGCTTCCTCCGCACGCCCTCCAACCCCAGCCGCGACATGCTGACGCCGATCTTCGAGCTGCGTGACGGTGTGGAATACTGCTGCGTCGCCTCCTACACCTACCGCGACGCCGCGACGCTGCCGCTGTACGAGGGGCAGGGCTTCGGGGAAAAGAGTGCGGAGAACAAGGCTTACCGCCTGCCCTACACACTGTCCAGGCTGCCCGAGGTCCCCGAGGACCGCAGGCTGATGATCCTCAACGACGAGCTCCAGTGCGTCTACGACTCCCTGAGGCCCGACAGCGTGTTCAAGCCCATCGACAAGGGCTATCTGCTGTTCATTTGACAACATGACGAAACAGCCCTGAGAGACGTCTCTCAGGGCTGTTTTTTATATGGCCGCTATTCGTGATCCTTTAGGCTGTCGATAGACTTGAGCAGGCCCATGACGCCCTTGCCGATGACGACAAAGAAGCTCATGGCCAGCCCCAGAGACAGTCCGGCGGCGACCATGACGGCGCGCTCCGTGGGGGATTTATAGCTCTTACCCATGATCATTCTCCCTTGTGCAGGGTGAAGTCGGTGACGGTGTGACCGACCAGCTCCTTCTTGTGGTTGTAGACTTCCTTTTTTGACCAGGGAGCGAAGACAGCTTCGTTCTGCTCGTTGATATAGCCAAGCTGGCGCAGGACCTCGCAGACGACCATATCGCGCACGGCGCCGTTTCCGTCGTCGATCTTGACGGCGATGCCGATGCCCTTGTCCTTGATGCCGACGATATAGTAACCGTCGGCGCCGGATTTGGCGAAGACGTTGCCGCCGAAGGTCTCCATGATGGCGGCGTCGATGCGTCCCGTACCGGAGACCATCTTCGGATAAGCGGTCATGGCCTTCGTGATGCGCTTGGCCATGGGGCCGCGCTGCTCGCCGAGGACGTCACCGTTGGCCATGCGGGCCATGCCCCAGGCGAAGTTGTACAGCGGCAGCGCGTGAACGGGCACGCCGCAGCCGTCGGTGCCGAGTACGATCTTTTCGGGATCGTAGCAGCAGATATCGCCGATCATCTGCGTGATGCGCTTCTGATGGGGGTGGCTGCGGACGTAATAGTCGTCCAGGCTCTCGCCCTTGTACCTGCAGGTGATCAGCATGCCGCTGTGCTTGCCGGAGCAGTTGCAATAGACCTCGGTGGGCTCCACGCCCTCCTTCATCATTTTATCGGCGTCGGGCTTGTACAGCGGATAGTGGACGCCGCACTGGAGGTAGCTCTCGTCCAGACCGGCCTTTTTCAGCACGGCGCGGACCGTGCGGACATGGAACTCCTCGCCGCCGTGGGAGGCGCACAGAAGAGCCAGCTCCTCCTCTGTGAGGCCGTAGGCGTCCACGGCGCCGCTCTCCACGGCGACCATGGCCTGCATGGGCTTGGCGGAGGAACGGGCAAAGGCGACCTTATAGGGATCGCCGTAGCTGTAAAGCAGTTTGCCTTGATAGTCCACAACGGCGATATTGCCGGTGTAGATCAGGTCCCTTAGCTCGCCGCGATAGGAATACGCAAGAATCTCCATGATCATGACCCTCCGTTACATCGTTTCCAGCTTGTCCAGCAGCGCCGAAAGCTCGGGGCTTTGGACCTCTTCCACCTGCCCGGCGTCCACGAGGGACGCAAAGGTAGGATCCAGCGGCAGACGCGCCGTCAGGGGGATGCCCAGACGCGCCGCGGTCTCCTCCATATGGCTCTCGCCGAAGATCGCGATCTCCCTGCCGCAGTCGGGACACTTGACGTAGCTCATGTTCTCCACCAGCGCCAGCACGGGGATGTTCATCAGCTGGGCCATTTTGACAGCCTTCTCGACGATCATGCCCACCAGCTCCTGGGGCGTGGTGACGATGATCAGGCCGTCCAGCGGGATAGACTGGAACACGGTCAGCGCCACGTCGCCCGTTCCGGGAGGCATATCGATGAACATATAGTCGACGTCGTTCCAAAGCACATCGGTCCAGAACTGCTTGACGGTCCCGGCGATGATGGGGCCGCGCCAGACGACAGGCTCGGTCTCGTCCTCCAGCAGGAGGTTCAGGGACATGACCTTGACGCCGGTCTTCGTCAACGTGGGCAGGATGCCGTTCTGATTGCCCATGGCCTTATCGTGCAGGCCGAAGGCCTTGGGGATCGAGGGGCCGGTGATGTCGGAATCGAGGACGGCCGTCTCGAGGCCGCGGCGGCGGGCCAGGGACGCAAGGGCCGCGGTGACGAGGCTCTTGCCGACGCCGCCCTTGCCGCTGACGACGCCGATGACCTTCTTGACGTGGGTGGATTCCTTCGGCTGAGCGAGGAAGCTGTTGGGCGCGGTGCGGTCGCCGCAGTTCTGGGCGCAGTTCTCGCAGTTGTGGTCGCAAGTCTGGCTCATATCATATATCACTCCGTTCTGCTGTATTTACGGTCTGAGGCTATTATATATCATCTTGCCGAAAAAGTCAGCATTTATTTCGCGTTCCCCTTGCGAAACAGGGCCGATGATGCTACAATACGTTAAAAGGCAGTTGTCCCTCCCGGGGCGGCTGGCGTCAAAACGTAAGGAGGAATCAATCACTTATGTGGGAAGAGTTCAAAAAATTTGCGTTTAAGGGCAACGTCATGGACATGGCCGTCGGCGTTATCATCGGCGGCGCGTTCGGCAAGATCATCACCTCGCTGGTCAACGATATGCTGATGCCTATCATCGGCATTTTCCTGGGCAAGGTCAATTTTGCCGATCTGAAGGTCGTGCTGAGCCCCGCTGAGCTGGACGCCGCCGGTGAGGTCGTCAAGGCCGAATCCGCCATCGCTTACGGCGCGTTCATCCAGTCGATCGTCGACTTCCTGCTGGTCGCCCTGTGCATCTTCTTCATGGTCAAGGCCATCAACAACATGCACAAGAAGGAAGAGCCCGCCCCCGCCCCCGAGGAGCCCAAGGGTCCCACCACCGAGGAGCTGCTCACCGAGATCCGCGATCTGATGAAGAAATAGATCAAGTTACGTTCCGAAAAGCCCTGCACGAGAGCGTGCAGGGCTTTTTTTATGCGAAGATCAGTTCTGCGCGGCGGCGAGGATGGCGTCCAGCTCCTTCTTTTCCTGCTCGGTGCTGTCCAGCAGCGGGTTGCGGACGAAGCCGCCCGTGTAGCCGCAGCGGTCGGCGCAGTATTTCAGGCCGCCGATGCCGTACTTGCCCGTGACGGCGGCGTTGACCGGGAACCAGCGCTGATAGAGGTCAAAGGCCTCCTGCAGTCTGCCCGCGTCGTAGAGCGCCTGCACCTCGGCGATGGGCTCGGGGCAGCAGTTGGCCATGGCGGAGATGATGCCCGTGATGCCCATGGTCAAGGCGGGATACCAGGCGCCGAAGGTGCCGGTCATCACCTGGAAGCTGGGATCGGCCACGCGCAGCTCGGTGGCCAGCTGAGGCACGTTGCCGTTGGAGTCCTTCATGCCCACGATGTTGGGGTGGCGGGACAGAACGGCCAGCGCGTCGGCGGAGATGTTGACGTGGGTGAACTTCGTCACGTTGTAGATCAGCACGGGGATCTCTACGTTGTCGGCGACCTCCGTGAAGTAGCGGATCAGGTTCTTCGTGCCCATGGCGTCGGAGTAATAGGACGGCGTCAGCACGAGCGCGGCGTCCGCGCCCAGCTTCGCGCAGGCATTCGTCAGCCTGATCGTCTCGCGGACGGAGTCGAGGCCGGAGCCCACAAGGATCTGGCGGCCGGGGGCGGCGTTCTCCTTCGTCAGGCGGACCAGCTCCAGCTTCTCCTCCTCGCTGAGGAAGGCCGTCTCGCTGTTGGAGCCGATGACGAGATACCCCGCCAACGGCGCTTCGTTGAACCTGCGCACGTTAGAGGCAAAGCCCTCATAATCGACGTCGCCGTTCTCCTTGAAGGGCGTGATCATCGGCGGCAGCACGCCGTGAATCTTCGTATAAGCCATAGTATCGATCCTTTCTCTGTTATTCTGATAGCTTTAGTTTATGGCGAATGCCTGTATTTGTCAATATCAAGCAGGAAAAAGGCACGGCCGCTTGGCCGTGCCCTTGATTCATTTAGCGTCGGGGCTCTTGACGAAGCCGAGCTCTTCGGCTCTTGCCCGGCTCATCAGGTGGAAGTTGCACTCGTCGTCGCCCCAGCCGAGGGTCCTGGTCCGGTCGAGGACGGCACCCTGCATCTCGAAGATGTAGTAATCCATCATGCACATGTGCTTCGTGATCTCGGCGCAGTTTTCCTGCGCGGTCAGCTTGCAGAGGCCGCACTGCTTGTGGGTGATGTAATACTCCTCTTTCCCGGGGACGGTCTCGAAGTAATAATACCAGTTCATCGGATATTCGCCGATGTGGTCCCGGGACCACCGGGACTGCCTTGTTCTGGTCTCGATCTCCCGTTGCGTGAATGCGCTCTTCCCCTTTTTTGCCTTGACCATCAGCGGGCTGTATGTGAGAGCGCGGATCAGGCCCTTGAGCTTCTCCTCGCTCAGTCTGCCACCCGACTGCTTATACAGCGCGATAAGGAACGCGCCCATGTACATGGTCATGACGAACATGTTGTCCTTCATGCTGCCGACGCCCGGCGTCCGCTCAACGATGGCGCGGTACTCCCGCAGGACGCGCTTCTTGTAGGAGGCGATATCGATGCCCGGGGCCTCTTTTTCCATATAGTCGAAGGCGGTCCTGGCGAAGGCGAGCCGCACGAAGCTGCCGATCCATCCGTATGTCATATCGCCGCTCCCGGTTTGGCGACAGCTTCTTCGCGCTCAGTGAGGCGGCCGTTTTCCAGGCGAAGGATGCGGTTGCAGCCCGTGAGCGTGGAGGGACGGTGCGAGACGAGCATGATCATCTTGTCGCCGTACTCGTCGTCGAGAGTCTTGAGCAGACCCTTTTCGTTGAGGATGTCAAGACTGCTGGTGGGCTCGTCCATGACGAGCATGTCGGGGTCGACGAGCATGACGCGGGCGATGCCGATGCGCTGCTTCTCGCCGCCGGACAGGCGGCCGCCCAGCTCGCCCATGTTGGTCTGATAGCCCTCGGGCAGCGTCATGATGAAGTCATGGATGCCCGCGCGGGCGGCGGCGCGCTCGATCTCCGCCTGAGAGGCGTTGGGACGGCCGAAGGCGATGTTGCCGGCGATGGTGTCGCTGAAAATGAAGGTGTCTTGCTCCAGCAGCGCGATTCGGTCGCGCAGGCTCTCGAGGCTGTAGCGCTTCAGCGGGATATCGTTGATCAGGATCTCGCCGCCCGTGGGCTCCCAGAAGCGCAGCAGCAGGCGGATGACCGTCGATTTGCCGATACCGCTCTCGCCCACGACACCGATCTTGTCCTCGGGCCGGATGGTCAGATCCATGTTCTTCAGCACCGGGCCGGACTCCTTGTTATAGCCGAAGGTGACGTTACGGAACTCGATCTTTTCGATCTTTTTCAGCTCGATGGGATGCTCGTCCTCGATGACCTCGGGGACGGTGTCCTCCAGCTCAAAGAGGCGCTCTGCGGCGGCGTAGGTCTCCAGCAGGCTGGAGACGACCATCGTCAGCGACTGGGTGGAGGAGAAGGACGCGGAGACGATAAAGGACAGCACGATGACGCCCGCCGAGTCTCCCCTGCCGCTGAGGGCCAGATAGGAGGCGACGGCGATGATCAGGATGCGGGCCAGATAGATGAAGAACGTGGGGGCCGAGGTGACAAGCTGACGGTGCATCGTCAGCAGATGGGCCGAGCGGTTGATGTCCTTCGTTTTGTCGAGGACGTCCTGCTTACGCATGTCGCCGATACCGAAGATCTGGATGTCGCGGACGCCGTAGACGCTCTCCAGAACGGAGGACTTGAGCGCGCCCACTTGCACGCGGTAGCGGCGGCCTACGTCGCGGCCGAGCCTCAGGGACAGATACGGCAGCAGAACGCTGATGATCAGATACAGCGGCAGCAGGACCCAGACGAACAGCCTGTCCACGTGCCCCGCGATGATCAGCGTGATCAGCGGCAGCAGGATCACCGTGAACACAGGGCCGATGGTGTGCGCGAAGAAAAACTCGATGGTCTCGATATCCGCCACAGCGATGGACAGGATATCGCCCTTCTGCCGGTCCACGAGGCAGGCGGGCGCGAGCCTGCGGACAGTATTGTACATCTTGACGCGCATGTCGGCCAGCAGCTGGTAGGCCGCGGCGTGAGAGACGAGACCCTCGGTGTAGCGGCAGATCATGATGAGGAACGCGCATACGCCCATCAGAGCGCCCCAGGTCAGGGGCGTGCCCGCTTCGATCTTCCCGGCGAAGGACAGGACCATCATGGCGCCGAAGCCCATGAGGCCCAGATGCGAGGCGTTGCCGACGATGGAAGCCAGCGTCGAGACGATCAGCTTGTTTTTGACGGTGGACGCGATGCGGAACAGCCGCGCCGACATGGCGAAAAAGCCCATTTCCTTACGCATGTGCGAGCCTCCTTTCTCCGTGACGCTCAAGTTCATCCTGTTCCCTGACAAGGCGGCTGTAAAGGCCGTTTTGTGCCATCAGCTCCGCGTGGTTGCCGCTCTCGGCGCTCCGACCGTCCTGAATGACGTAGATCTTGTCGGCGCGGGCGATGGTGGACAGACGGTGCGAGATGACGATGGGCGTGCGCTTGGGCGCAAGCTCGCCGATGCATGCCCAGATCTCGCCCTCGCTCTCCACGTCCACGGAGGACGTGGCCTCGTCAAAGATGATGTAGGGCGCGTCGCTGAGCAGCGCGCGGGCGATGCCGATCTTCTGGCGCTGACCACCGGACAAGCGCGCGCCGCCGTCGCCCACATCGGTTTTGAGCCCGGCGGGCTGAGCGAGCACCCACTCCTTCAGCCGCACGCGGTCGAGGGCGTCCATGAGGCGCTCCTCTGAGGCATCCGGATCGGCGATGCGGAGGTTGTCCTCGATGGTGCCGCTGAAGATGCTGACGGCCTGCGGCACCATAGCGATGTTCCGGCGCAGTTCCTCGGGCTTCATGGAGACGTACTCCGTGCCCTCCAGGTCGATGCTCCCCTTTCCGGGGTCGCTGAAGCGCATGAGCAGCGCGGCGACGGTGCTCTTGCCGCAGCCGGAGCGGCCGACGATGGCCGTCATCCTGCCCTTTTCAAAGGTCATATCGAGATCCTTCAGCACGTCCTTGCGGCCGTCATAACTGAAAGTGACGTCGTCGAAGGTGACGCCCTCGAAGCTGCCCTTCTTTTCGAGCGCCGGCTTATAGGGGCGGGTGGTGTCGATGTCGAGGGTCTCGGCGATGTTCTGCGCGGCGGCGATGCCCGTCAGCGCAGAGTGGGTGGCGTTCATCAATGCGCGCATTGCGGAAAAGAAGCTGTAGGACAACATCAGCACCATCAGCGCCTGGGACAGCGTCACCTGACCCCGCACCATCTGCCTGCAGACGATGACGGCGGAGGCGACGACGGTGGAATAAATGACTGTTTCGGTAAAGAGGAACGCCGAAAAATTGACCTTCATCACGTCCATGATGCGGCTGCGGAAGTCGTCGGCCTTTTCACGCAGCGTAGCGTAGCGGCGGTCGTCTTGATTGAAGAGCTTGATGGTCGTCAGGGAGCGCAGGCTTTCGAGATAGTAGGCCGTCAGACTGCGGAAGCTGACCCAGTATTCCTTCTTCAGCGCGTCGATGACCGAACGGAAGCGGTTGTTCAGCGGCATCAGCAGGATCGACACCACCAGCAGCAGCGTCGCCACCGGCATGGAGATGCTTTTCAGGCGGAAGAACAGATAGATGGGCGCCAGGAAGCAGTACAGCAGCCCGGGGAGGTACTTACTGTAGTAGACCTGCATCTGCTCCACGCCGTCCACGGCGTTTGCCACGGCGGCGGAGGCGCCGATCTTTTCGATGTTGCCCACGTCGAGCTCCAGCATCTTGGAAAAGATGCGCTCGCGCAGCAGCAGACGGGATTTTGCGGTGCAGCGGTACTCCACCTCGCCCACCAGTACCTCGCCCACCAGCATGACGGCGGACGCGCCCAGCGCGGCCAGCACGGCGGCGCGGAAGTCGGTGCTGGTCATGACGGGCTCGAACATATTGCCCATGAAGGACGAGATGGTCTGGGCGAACCGCGCCGTGGCGGCCAGCACGACCACCTTCAGCGCCGCGATCAGGAAGATGTAGCGCCGCAGACCCTTTGACATGTCCAGCAGGGTCTTGTTGATCAGAAGCAAGGCGATCACTCCTTTTAGTTAGGTATAGCTAACTTATGTGCAGTAAAATAAGGTTGCTTAAAGCTAACCCTTTAACAGGGTACAACACAACATCATTTTTGTCAAGGTCAGAAATATCATTTTCCATGCAGATGTTCCCTTTTGTCGCGAGATTTGATATAATGATAAATCATAATGATCATCGGAGGTGCAAGCGCATGTCTGTCTTTTCCACACGATATATCGTAGACGGCCTGTCCCATCCCCTGTTCGTCCGTCAGTGGCTGCCGGAGGGTGAGGTCAAGGGCCTGGTGCAGATCTGCCACGGCATGGCGGAGCACAGCGCCCGCTATGCGAGACTCGGCGAGTTCCTGGCCGGTCACGGCTACGCCGTTTTCTGCCACGATCACCGCGGCCACGGCGAGACCTGCGGCGACCGGGAGACTAAGGGCTTTTTCAGCGAGGACGGCGGCTGGGACCTGCTGGTGTCCGACGCCGAGGCGCTGGGCAAGCTGATGCGGGAAGAGATCAAAGAGGGCCGGTTCATCCTGTTCGGCCACAGCATGGGGTCGCTGATCGTTTCCGATATGGCGGCGCTGGGCCGCGGGACGCAGTATGACGCCTTCGTCCTGTGCGGCTCCCCCGCACCCAATCCCGGCGCGGCGGCAGGCAAGACCATGGCGGCCGGCATCATGCATATGGGTCTGGGCAAGAAGCCCAGCAGCGTGATCAACTCCATCGCCTTCGGCGGCTACAACAAGCATTTCGCCGACGAGAAGGACCCGTTCTCCTGGCTGACCCGGGACAAGAGCGTCCGCGAGGCTTACGAGCGCGACCCCAACTGCGGGTTTCTGTTCACGGCGGCGGGCTTTTACGCCCTGTTCGACGGCATCTGCCGCGTGCGCAGCGACGAGTGGGCCCTCAGGACCGAGTGCAAGCCCTTCCTCGTCATCTCCGGCGGAGAGGACCCCGTAGGCAACTACGGGCAGGCCGTGGACTGGATCCGCGACCAGCTGCAGCAGCAGGGCCGCGACGTGACGGCCATCGGCTATCCCGGCATGCGCCACGAAATCCTGAACGAGCTGGACAACGACAAGGTCTATGACGACATCCTGCAGTGGATGGACGAGGTGAGCGTCAATGGATAAGAAATACATCCTCGCCGTGGATCAGGGCACGACCAGCTCCCGCGCGATCCTGTTCGATCACGACGGTCACATCGCCTCCGTCGCTCAGCACGAGTTCACCCAGATCTTCCCGAAGGACGGCTGGGTGGAGCACGATCCCATGGAGCTTCTGTTCAGTCAGACGCTGTCCATCGACGAGTGCTGCCGCGCGGTGAACGCCGGGCCGGAGGATATCGCGGCCATCGGCATCACGAACCAGCGCGAGACCGCGGTCCTCTGGGACCGTGAGACGGGCAGGCCCGTCTATAACGCCATCGTCTGGCAGTGCCGGCGCACGGCGGACTACATCGAACAGCTCAAGGCCAAGGGGCACGAGCCGATGATCACCGAAAAGACCGGACTGATCGCGGACGCCTATTTCTCCGGCAGCAAGATCAAGTGGATCCTCGACAACGTGCCCGAGGCGCGTCAGCTGGCGCAGGAGCATCGGCTCCTCTTCGGCACCATCGACACGTGGCTGATCTGGAACATGACGGGCGGCAAGAGCCACGTCACGGACTATACGAACGCCTCCCGCACGATGCTGTTCAACATCGACGAGCTGTGCTGGGACAAGGAGCTGTGCGCTCTGCTGGACGTGCCCATGGACATCCTGCCTCAGGTGCTCCCCTCCTCCGCGCGGTTCGGCGTGGTGCACAGCACCCGTGGACTGGAGGCCGTGGACGGTGTGCCGATCCTCGGTCTGGCGGGCGACCAGCACGCGGCTCTGTTCGGCCAGGGCTGCTACCTGCCCGGGCAGGCGAAGAACACCTACGGCACGGGCTGCTTCCTGCTGATGAACACGGGCGAAAAGCGTGTGCGCTCGAAGAACCGTCTGCTGACGACGATCGCCTGGGGCCTCGACGGCAAGGTCGAGTACGCGCTGGAGGGCAGCGTGTTCAACGCGGGGTCCGTGATCAAGTGGCTGCGCGATGATCTGCGGATCGTCGATTCCGCGCCTCAGTGCAGCGAGCTGGCTGCGTCCGTCAGCAACGCCGGCGGGCTGTACCTCGTCCCGGCTTTCACGGGCCTCGGCGCGCCCCACTGGGATATGTACGCCCGCGGGACGATGTTCGGCCTCTCCCGCGCCACGGGCCGTGCCCAGATCGCCCGCGCGGTCATAGAGGCCATCGCCTATCAGGTGGCCGATTTGACGGACGCCATGGAGAAGGACAGCAACATCACCCTGAAGGAGCTGCGTGTAGACGGCGGCGCCAGCCAGAGCGATGTGCTGATGCAGTTCCAGGCCGACCTGCTGGCGGTACCGCTGGACAGACCTGAGAGCGTGGAATGCACGGCCATGGGCGCCGCCATGCTGGCGGGTCTCAAGTGCGGCTTCTGGACGAAGGAGGACCTGCCCGGTCTGCGGCGCAGCAGCCGCATCTTCACGCCGGAGATGGGCGACGAGGAGCGCAGAAAGCGCTACGACGGCTGGCTGAAGGCGCTTCATTCCACCATCGAGCACAGCAAACAATAAGATAAAAAGCTGAGAGGCTCTCCTCTCAGCTTTCTTTTATATGAGCAGCGCCCGGAGCTTCTGCAGCGCCTTTTTCTCCATGCGGGAGACCTTGACCTGGCTGAGGCCCAGCGCCTCGCCCGTTTTCTGCTGGGTCATATCGCGGAAGTAGCGCAGATCGAGAACGGCCCGCTCCGGCGCGTCCAGCTGCTTCATGGCCTCCCGCAGGGCGATGCGGTCAACAACGCGGTCCTCCTCGTCCTGTCCGCAGAGGTCCAGCAGAGTACCGCCGTCCTCGCCCAGGGGCTCGTCCAGCGACGAGACCGTCAGCGGCGCCGACGCGCACAGAGCCGCTTCCTCCGCCGTCATGCCTGTCCGCTGCGCGAGCTCGGACAGCAATGGCTCCCGTCC
>SVKN01000065.1 GCA_015068445.1 Oscillospiraceae bacterium
TGAGAGATCTCATAGCCCGTGGCGGCGACGTTGCCCGCCTTGCTGATGGGTGCGTGACCCTCGGAATCGCTGCTGTTGTCCGCCTGGTACTCGTTGACGTAGATCTCCTGGATCACGTACTGGGTCCCGGTGGGCAGGTTGGTAAAACGGATGACCTCGTTGCGGTTGAGGGTCATATCGTAGGTGATGGAGTGATACCCGTCGACATTGGGTGCCTTCCACCGGATGTTGCCGTCCTCATCCGTCAGTGAAACGATGCGTCCGCCGACGTTCTCCCACTCCACAAGATCTCTGTAAACGAGAGTGTTCCAGCTGCGGAAGGTCTTGCCGGAGAATCGCTCGATATCGCTCTCAAAGGCGGTCTCACCCGTCTGATAGCCAAACAGCGTGAAAGCGTTGCTCTGCGTGCGGGGGACGTACTCATAGCCGACGATGCCGGCGGGGTCCGTACCGTCGGGGATGCGCAGCGTCACGCGGTAGGTGAAGCTCTCGGCATCCAGCTGGGCGGCCGGGATCTCTGCACCGCTGCCGTTGAGAATGATTTTTGTGATATCCAGCTCGGCGGTCCTGTAGTTGGTGCCGGACAAAGTGCCGAGGCCGCTCTGGGTTTCCGCCGCGAAATACGTTTCCGCGCCGATCGTATAGGTCGCAGCACCGGTGGGCGCAGGGTTCATATCGTCGATCAGCACCAGATATTTCAGCTGGCCGTCCACGATCATGGGACGCATAGTCTGGGAATGGAACTCGTAACTGGTGTAATAGAGGAACTCGGCCCCGTTCTCCATCAGGTCGTACTCCTCCAGGGTATACTTGTGGCCCGTCTCCAGCACGAGGGCCTCGTCCAAGGCGTTGTTGTCGTCATCGTAGAACTTGACGATACCGGGGGCAATGTCGATAGATTGCTTCCATGAGTTCAGCTCTTCGACAGTCAGCGCCAGCGCGTTCGTCTTGCCCTCTTCGCCCCCCACAAGGGTGCCGTCTGTCTGATAATACTTGCCGTCCACCAGTACGCGGAACTTCAGCTGATCGGCCGGGTGGCTGGTATTCATGGACATCTCCCACTTCTTCATCACGCTCATGCGCTCGGGGACGAGGGGCATGGGATCGGGATTCGGGAAATAGGTCTCCTTCTCGGTGACGACGGTCTTGGTATAAACGCCGTCGTCAACCGTATATGTCGTGACTGTCGGGTTCCCATCCTCGTCCGTGCCCTCGATGGGCGTGTTTATTGGCGTCCCGTTGGGGATGTCATCCTCCTGGACGGTCTCGGAATGGGTGATCTTGTAGGTGATGCTGTTGTTGATGATCTCGCCCTCGCTGTTGGTGCTGGGCTTGTTGGTCAGTAGCGAATAGTTGTCGCCGTTCTTGACGAACTGGGGATTCGCGCCGTTCGGAGCGTCAAGCCCGGCCGCAACGACGTCATCCCAATCCCGCGTGCCGTTGTTGAGGTCCGCCAGCCAGTCGTAGGCCTCCTGACTGGGCCAGACCTTGAAGCTGACGGTGTACGTGACGCCGTCCTCCAGCACGACGTTGCCCAGATCCCACTGGACGCTGGTCGCCTCGCCGTCGTCGTTGTCCACGTGGGTGGCCTCGGGCGCGTTGGTCCAGGTCTGACCTTCGCCGTAGCGGCCGCCGGACCGGGTATAGGTGAACCCGCCCACGGCGCTGCTGACAAGGTTGATGCCGGTGCTTGTCAGGCTCGTGATGTCGTCGTTCATGACCACATCTGATGTGCCGATGATCTCGCGGATAGACCTGAGGATCGCGCTGAATGAAGCCCTCAGTTCTTCTGTGCTTGTCGCTTTTTTGAAGAAATGCTTGTCATTCACTTCACTATTGTTATACGCATATCTCACCAGATTGTTCAAAAGATCGCTGCCCGCTTCGCCGTTGTAGGCGGCGTTATCAATATTGAAAGCATAGACTGCGTAGAAGCGCATCCCGGCGTTAATGATCGCGCGCGCCTCGTCCTTTGCACTCTCACGGCTCAGGAAATAGCTGTACCATCTTCTGTATCCGGCCTCCTGAACCCCCCAAGAGGGGTTGGGAAAATAATCGCCGGCTCCGTGAAAGTTCGTATACTGGGAGCCCTCGCCGTCCGTAAAGAAGACGATGAACACCTCCTGGTCCGGCTCCTCCGCCTGCTTTGCAAGGCCGATCTCATAGGCTCGCTTCAGAGAATCCTCCCAGTCCGTGCCGCGGTGCATCACGAGTCCATTGTCGACCGCAGACTCAAAAGCCGGATAGCTGGACGTCCAGTCCAGTTCGTCTACGACGCCGCCGTCAAAGGAGATCTTGGCAAGCTCGATCGTATCGCTCTCCCTCCCGCTCATGCTGTTGATATCGAGCAGGTCCTGCGCCAGTCTCTTGAGCTCCGGCTTGGTGTCGTGCAGACGGCTGTATCCGGTGCCCGTGCCCTCGGTTTTATCCATGCTCGACGATGTGTCGACGACGAACAGGACGTTGGCTTTCGGATTCATTGAGGTGTTGATGCCGTGACCCTTCACGCTGAGGGAGAGCGTATAAGTCCCGTCGTCATTGTATACAAGAGTCTTGTCGAACTCCGGATCATCCGCATGCACCGGAGATGGATGACTCCCCGAAGTGGAAACCGGCACCGGATCCAGGATCACATAGATGTCTTTGTTGGTATTGGGATTATTATAGCTCGTCGATCCGTTGCCCGCTTCGTTAGACACCGACATCGCATTGTTGATATTATACTCCTTCAGATTGCCGTATGCGAGGGTAGGGTTCTCCGCTCCCGGATCGCTGTAAAAATACAGTGCATTGCTCCGCTCTCTCAGAGCCGCGTCAATTGTTAAGCCATCAAAGGTGAGCGGCACTCCCTCCCTGTTGCCGGCCAGATGGGTGCTGGCATAAGTATAGCCGGGCCTCTCGAAATGCTCATCCAGCTGCAGTGTTCCGGACGTGCCGTTCCAGGAATAAGGAACGGAGTATGTGCCGTCCGAGTTAGCGGTGACGGGATACCCATCGGGTCCCGTATATGAAACACCGGTCAACGGGTTCCCTTCCCGGTCGACGAAATGAATCTTCACCTTTTGAGGAAATGAGGCAAACTGGATGGGAACGGCGTTCTGCTTGCTCTGGCGTCCCGCAATGGTTGCCCCGTTCCGTACGCCAATATATAGATTGTTGCTGGAGATCAGTCCGGCATCAGTGCGGGTCAGAGTAATCGAGTCATCCTGAATGCCGCTTGAAACCGTCGGGCTGAGATAGTGATCATTTCCGTTCTCGTCATGATAGAAGACAAAATAAGTAGAGCCTCCAAACCAGCTTGACCGTGGCTCATACGTCCACAGGAACGCATTGATGTCAAAGGCATCCTCATCATCAGGGAATGTCACCTGATTGTTGTTCACCGTGACCTCATGGAGCGTGCCGTCATGGTTGACTGCGTAGTATCTGCCGCCGCTCTGTACATACATAACGTAACTGCCGGCCGATCCCGGCCAGCGTGAGCCGGTCGTCACGACGGTACCCGTAACGGAAAAGCCGCTCTGCATGAAGACGACTTCCTTATGGCTCTGATCACTGGTCGTTTCGATCAGTTCGATTCCCTTCTCGCCGAAATGAACGGCCAGGACCTGATCATCAGAAGCCGAGTTCAGCGCCTCCGAATAGGCGATCGTCACTTTGACCGGTTCGGCAGGCTCGATTTTCACGCCATTCGCCATGATTCGGATATCAAAGAACCGGGCGTCCCCGATGTCGCGCTCGGACATGCCTTCTTCCGGTACGACAGAATCACCAATTCCCTCACCAGCTGAGTCTGACGTCTTCCCGCTTAAAGCCGCCCGTGCCTGCTCCAGATAATTCAGATAGGCATCGGAATCCCGTACAATCTCATCCGCTTCCAGAACGGCGCCATCCGGGATCTTCGCTTCCGGACCATAGGTCACGGTGATCACGAACCCTTCCCCATCCGCTGTGATGACGTGGGCAGATATCTGTGCGTCCGTAACCCGGATCGTAAACACATCTCCGTCTTTCATGGTCACGACCAGCGTTTCCTCGCTGATGAACGGTCGCAAGGCAATCAGAGCCCAGTCCCCGGCTTCCGCCGTCTGCGCGTCGATATCCGCGATCTGCTGTTCTGTAAGCTCCGACGAATACTGTATCTCCAACCCGCGGTCGCTCTTGAGCTGCCCGACAGTCGTATTCGCTTCCACCCGGCTGACATCAACGAATGCCGGGTTGCTGAATGTGATGCTGCTGATATTCGCCACAAATTTTTTCGCGGCGTCATGTGCCGCCTCACCGCCCGAAGTGAGCTTCAAGGCCTCATCCGTTTCTTTCTGTCTCTCCGTTTCCGCTTCGTTTCCATCTGCGTTCTCGCCGCCAAGGATATTCAATGCCCCGACAAGATCCCTGAAGCTCACAAAGCCGCCGCCGGGCAGGCTGAGTTCGAAAACCTTGCCGTTGACCTCATAGTGGAAATCGACCGTGTAAACGATGGCGTAAACGGAGAAGCCGTCCGCGTCGAAGACGATCTGATCCTCGGCGGGCTCCTCATCCAGCTGGGACGTCGGCGTCTGCTCCACGAGGTTCGCCTCGCCGTCCGCCGTGACATGGACCACCTGCGACTGCTCGGCGTGAGCGATGCGCGGGGCGGTCATGGAAACGCGGATGGGGATCAGAGGCTCGATCTCCTCGCCGTCCTTATTATAGAATGCGATGTCGACGGCCTCCACGCCGCTGACCTTCCCGGCCACGGCCTCGGTGACCGTCTCGGGCAGATCCTCGGCGGCGACGGTCGTCACGACCATCGTCGTATCGGCCGGGAACGCGCCGGCGTCAGCCTCGACGCTGACCTTCACGCCGCCGGCCTCGCCCACAAACGTCTGGGCGGGCAGGTCGCTGTTCAGCTGCGCCTGCTTCCACGCCTGCGCGTCGGGCATGGCCATGAAGCCCATCAGGGCCGGGTCGTCGTCCGGGTACTCGCCCGCGATGACGCGGTCGCCCCAGACCTCGATGACCTTGAATGTGCGCATCTCATCGACCTCGCCGAGGCCCGTGAACAGCGCGATATGATCGGGCAGAGGCTCCTCCTCGCCCTCCTCCGGCTCACTGAGCCGCAGGAACAGCAGATCGCCCTCCGCCGGTTCGTCGTTTTCCAATGTATGAAGCAGCTCGTTTTCCTGCAGGTTCGCGGCCCACTCTCCGGCGTCGCCGAAACGGGCGACGGCCTTGGACGGCACCTCCGCCAGCTGCAGACAATAGGATATAAAGGCGGCGTTCGCCTGCGCGTCCGCGCCGTACCACTCGATGAACTGATCCAGATCGGTCTCGCCGATGCGGCTCTCCGCCGCGGTCAGCAGATCGGCGGACCACTCGCCCGTCAGCGCGGGTTTCTCGGGGACCTCAACGATCTCGGCGCCGTCGCGCTCCGCGACGAGCTCCTCCACCTCTTCGGCGGTCATGTCGATCTCGACGAAGCAGTCGTCGGTGTGGACGTGCTCCTCGGTAATCTCGGGCAGGCCGCAGGCCAGCGCCATCTGGATCTCGTAGCAGCCCAGGCCGTGATGGTGCGCGCCCTCGCCCTCGGGGATGTCGCAAGTCAGCTCCTCGTGCCAGCCGTAGCAGGCGTCGGAATGCTCATGATTCTCGTTGTCGATGCCGCAGCTCGGCTCCTCGTCCCGGATGCGCTCATAGCAGCTCGCGTCGTGGACGTGGCCGTCGGACTCCAGCTTATCGCAGACCAGCGCCGCCATCTCTTCATAGCAGCTGTCGTCATGCTCGTGAAGCTCCAGCTCGGGCAGCGGACAGCGCAGCTCGCCGTCCTCGTCGTAGCAGTCGTCGTTGTGCTCATGGGCGACCAGCCCGTGAGCCGTGCAGCGCAGCTCCATCTGCTTGTGGTTCAGCGCCTGGCCGTCGTATTTCAGCCGGTCCACCGTCGCGTACGCCACGACGCAGGCGAGCGCAAGAAACAGCGCCACCCAGCGGCGGTGCTGCTGCCGCCGGCGCAGAAAGACATTTACTTGATTCATGACCATAGAAGCCAAAGTCGTTCACTCCTTCAGAAGCGCACGCCCAGGTTCAAACGGACCGAAACCGCGGGGATAGTGCGAAGAAAAATAGATCTGTCATGACGCGTGTCAGGATCGTCTGCCTTTATTATAGCGCGGAAGAATCAAAGGGACCGTCAAACCGCCGCCGAAAAATGCGGTGGATTTGTACCTTATATCGGTCTTTACCGGTCCGGCTTGCTTTCCCGAGGGAACATTTCAACGCTGTAATGTGACGATATGCCCGACACCCTGCAGCCCGTAAGACTGCTAAAAAGCGCCCGAAAAGCCTATACTATTCGTTTTATTGAATGTTTTGATTACTGGCTGTACAATAAATAGGCCAATTTCGATCCTGTGCCTATTGTCTATTTTAGTTTAATGCCGCGACCGTTATAATAGTGTCACAAAGTGTACAAAAAGCCCCGGGAGGCTTCTGCCTCCCGGGGCTGTGTCGCGATATGGTTTTATGGTTTTACGGTCTTTCGTCCCTGCGCCGCATCAGCGCCGCGCCTGCGCCCAGCGTCAGCAACAGACCCAGCGCCATCAGCCGCCAGACGCCCATGCCGCCCGTCATGGGCAGCTCCTGTCCGGGGAGGTTGCTGACCGTGATCTGCGCCGGAGCGTTCCCTTCCGCCGCGGCAAAGGTGATCAGGCTGTGCTCCGTAAGCACGGAGACGCCCTCCATCGTGACCGTAAACTCGATCTCCCGGAGCGTGATGGTATACCCATCCGGGGCCTTGTGCTCCACGAGCTTATAGCTGCCGATCGGGAGTGCGGTGAAGTGCTGGACCGCTTCGGTCGTTGTGAACGCGCTCACCAGCGCCGTATCGCCGACCGTTACGGTCTGAAGCGCCGCTCCGTCAAGGAGGATTCCTTCATATCCGTCGAGCTCCGCGACCGCCACATACGTGCCGCCCGTGTTCATGGCCAGCAGCTGGAACACCGCGCCGGGAAGCCCGGTGTTCCCCGCTCCCGTTTTCCAGAAATCAAGCTCGGCCGCGGGCGTCAGCGGGGTGTTGCGCACCACGACGTTGTTTTCCGCGTCGGGATGGATCTCTTCAGTGATCTCGTTCGTGTAAACGATTGCATCATCTATAGCCTCGCCGTCCTCAATGACCTGCCATTCCGTCTCCACATATTTGTAGTCGGGGGTGTCGGCCACGATCTCCTCCACGGTATACCACGTGCCCATCGGCACGTTGACGATACGAAGCGTATCGCTTGCGCGGATCTTGAACTCCATGACGCCGTTGCTGCTCTCGTAGATCGGACCGCGCGCTTGATACCCTGTGACGACGCCGTCCGTCAACTGCGCGCTGTACGTGAGGCCGTTGAGCACATAGCCGACGCCAGGCGTACCCACAGCGCCTTCCGGGAAGTCCGGCGAGGCGTAGATCCTGTAGCCCAGCGCGCCGCCGCCCTCCTGATTATTCGGGGTGACGACAGGCTGGCCCTCGGCGTCCTTCAGCGTGACTCTGACGGTAAAGTACTCATCCGTATTCAGATAACTCTGTTGCGCTGCCGGAACATCATCGAGAACGAGCTCTTTTCTGATGTTGATACCGGCCTTCAGGATGTTTGTAACGGAAATCTTGCTCTGCTGGTTATCCATATCAAGGGTAGGCGGATGCTCCGGGATCTCTCCGTCTTCCGAATAGATGTCGATCATATCGAGCAGCGTATCCGGGTCGTCGGCGTCGTGCGTCAGACCGTTCAGCATCGGGTGCGTGGGCGTGGCGTCCAGCTCGTAGTGCCCGTCGATGTCGGGTTCCATGACCATATACGTGTGGCCCGTCGTTTTCAGCTTGCCGTACTGGTCGTAGATGCCCGGGGCGATCGAAAGGTCCGCCTTCCACCCGCCGTCCTCACTGAGCGAGACCTTATCATAATATGTCGCCTCAAAGGCCGCCAATTTTTCCGGGGTGTTGTCTGCCTTCAGCGCCTCATAGGCCGCGGTGAACGCTGCGATCTTCTCAGGCGTCGGGTCCTCCAGGATATACAGATCCACGGCGCTGGGCTTATCCTCCTGGGACAGCGTGGATTGCCACACCTTTTCCATGGTGATCCACGTGTTGTCCAGAGGCATGCCGGCGACCTCCGGCAGGTCGACCGTTATCTCATCGCCGTAAACGTATGTCGTCTCGTCTCCGACCGTCTCCTCCGTCACAGGCTTATACGTGACCTTTGCCTCTGTGTTCGTCTTCAGCGTAAAGAGGCTCCCCGATCGGGTGATCTGGTCCATATAGTCCTCTGCCGGGATCGTCTGCTGCTCGCCGTCTTCATCCAGATAGGTGTAATCCGTTCCCCATTCCAGGAAGCCGTTGTTCAGCGCGGCGATCAGGTCGTATGTCGGCTGGCTCGGCCAGATCTTGAACTTGACCTGATAGGTCCACTTGTCCTCCAGAAGATAGGGCGTGCCGTCCGACTGGATCAGCGTCCAGGTGACCTTTTTGTTGGGCGAAGACGTAAACTCGGCGCCCTTGATCGTCACTTCTTCGGTGGTGATCGTTTTCAGCGCCCCATCCCTGACCGTATGATACGTGACTGACGGGATCGTGATCGTACCGTCGTCCTCGTCCACCTCGATATCCACCGTTTTCACGGTGTATGCCGTCGTGGACGTGTAATCCCTGTACGTGATCGTATACTGGAAGGACTCAGGATCAGCATCCTCAAAGGTGACGGTCGTCAGCTCCGTAATACCGTCGTTGATCGCGACGTCGGCAAAGCCGAACTGGGTGCTGATCGATTTGAGGATGCCCTTCAGCGTATTCTCCAGACCCTGCTGACTTTTCTCTACCTTGAAACGGAACGTTTCTCTGACATCGTCGTTATACGCATATTCGACCAGATCGCCCAGATAATCGTTTTCATAGTCGGCATCCGGGCCATAGGCGAATACGCCGTAGAGCACGGCCCCGTCGCGGACCAGCTCCCGCGCCTCATCCCGCGCGGCGAGATAGCAGCCCTCGCCGGCGACGAAGAACTCTCCCGGATCCTCTCCCGGATCCAAAGAGTGCCAATACTGCGACGGCGCGCCGTCGGTGACGAACAGCACAAAGGTCGGATCGCCGTCATTGTGCGCAAGCATTCTCTGATCGGCCAGCTCCAAAGCCCCGGCCCAGTTGGTGCCGGTGTGTGTTCCCACACCGTTGATGACCCTGTCAAAATCGCTGCTCTCCGTCGACCAGTACTGTTCTTCCCCGGCGTCGTTGTCCAGCGGCTGGTCGGTCGCAGCGAGGTTGAACGTGATGAACGCCAGCTCCACCGCGTCCGGATTGGCCTCTGTATTGAACTCGGCGATCTCGCCGACAAAGGTCTTCAGCGCGCTTTTGGTCAGATACAGCCTCTGATCGTTCTGGTTGGTGGCCTGGTCTTCGTTCTTATAGTTGCGGGTCATACTGCTGGAGGTATCCATGACGATGATGATATTGACGTCATTGTCCTTCTTTTCCGACGCAGCCTTGCCCGTGACGCCGAGCTCCAGATTATACGTGCCGTCGTAGTTGCTGGTCAGCTCCTTGGTCTGCCCCAGCCCACCGAGATCGGGAGGGGTGATGGGCGTAGTGCCCGTGCCCGTGCCGGAGCCTGACGTTATGGGGTCGTAAACCAGATAGTAGTCGTAAATATCGTCCTTGACCGGGGTATCGATCTCTTCACCGTATTCCCATCTTGTTGGGCGGTATCCAACATTCATCCACACGGAACCGGCCTTGTCGCTGTTCGTATAGAACTCCCGGAACTGCAGCGTGTTCTGCGAGCTGTTCCAACGCAGCTCGTTGCCGATGATGGAATGCGGCTGCTGCGCGTTGGCGTGCCAACCCGCGGGACTGACGCCGTCGATCAAATCTTCATAGGTGGCCCTGTGGGTGTTGCTGAGGGTATAGCCGGTCTTGACGAAATCCGACAGATCGATATCTCCCTGCTCCTGCGCCCAATCGAACGTGACGTCATAGGTAGAGCCCTCGATCGTCTGGCCGTTGTAGGTGAAGCCGGTCAGCGGGTTGCCGTCGCGATCGACGAAGTGAAGCGTGACGAGCTTGTTCTGCTGGGCCGCAGGCACCGCGTCAAGCAGACGCATACGCGAACCGGAGGAATTGTTGGTCTCGTAGCTCGTTCTCCCATTATTCAGTCTGAGATAGGTACTGACACCATAATAACCATAGGAGACGTCATGGCGAATATCAAAACCGGCACTGCTGTCAGTTCTGTTCGCAATGGTCAGGGCTGTCGATGCGCTGCCGATGACACTGTTGTTGCTCAGGGTGAGATAGACGCTGGGGTCCGCGACGTTCCGGATGATCCAGTTGCTCCCGCTCTTGGTGAACTGCCACATGTACTCGTTCCCCAGCGTCGGGTTGTTCTTGTCGATCTGCGCGGCGTCGCCGCTGCTGGAAAGCGCGTAACTGTTACTGTTCGAATCTGTATAAATGTAATAGTAGCCGTTATCGACGATATTGTCCGTATTGTTGATCTGCGCGTCGGTGACCCGGATGGTGAACACGGCGCCGTCGTTCATGGTGACGGTCAGCGTCTCCTCCGTGTCGAAGGGCCGCAGGCTGATCAGCGCCCAGTCCCCGGCCTCCACCGGCTGCGCGTCGATCTCCGCGATCTCCTCCTCCGTCAGCTCCGCGGTAAACTCGCTGATGAGCGCCAGGCGCTCCTTGATCGCGCCGACCGTGGTCTCCTCTTCCTCAAAGCTGACGGAGATCAGCTCCGGCGAAGAGAACGTGACGGACTCGATGTCCGCGACGAACTGACGCGCCGCGTCCTCCGGCGTCACGGTCCCGTCCTCGGAACCGCCGACGATCGACAGCTGTCCAGCCAGCGCGCGGAAGCCGATAAAGCCGCCGCCGGGCAGGCTGAGCTCATAAGTCTGACCGTTGACCCCGTACTGGAAGTCCACGGTGTAAACGATGGCGTAAACGGAGAAGCCGTCCGCGTCGAAGACGATCTGGTCCTCGGCGGGCGTCTCATCCAGCTGGGACGTCGGCGTCTGCTCCACGAGGTTCGCCTCGCCGTCCGCCGTGACATGGACCACCTGCGACTGCTCGGCGTGAGCGATGCGCGGGGCGGTCATGGAAACGCGGATGGGGATCAGAGGCTCGATCTCCTCGCCGTCCTTATTATAGAATGCGATGTCGACGGCCTCCACGCCGCTGACCTTCCCGGCCACGGCCTCGGTGACCGTCTCGGGCAGATCCTCGGCGGCGACGGTCGTCACGACCATCGTCGTATCGGCCGGGAACGCGCCGGCGTCAGCCTCGACGGTGACCTTCACGCCGCCGGCCTCGCCCACAAACGTCTGGGCGGGCAGGTCGCTGTTCAGCTGCGCCTGCTTCCATTCCTGCGCTTCGGGCATGGCGACAAAGCCCACCAGGGCCGGGTCGTCGTCCGGGTATTCGCCCGCGATGACGCGGTCGCCCCAGACCTCGATGACCTTGAACGTGCGCATCTCATCGACCTCGCCGAGGCCCGTGAACACCGCGATATGATCGGGCAGGACTTCCTCCCCTCCCTCCTCCGGCTCATTGAGCCGCAGGAACAGCAGGTCGCCCTCGCTCGGTTCGTCGTTTTCAAGACCGTGCCACAGCTCGGTCTCCTGCAGCGCCTTCGCCCACGCCCCGGCCTCGCCGAAGCGGGTGACGGCCCTGGCCGGGATCTCGGCCGTGTGCAGGCACCAGGAGATGAAGGCGGCGTCCGCGTTCGCGTCCGCGCCGTACCACTCGATGAACTGATCCAGATCGGTCTCGCCGATGCGGCTCTCCGCCGCGGTCAGCAGAT
>SVKN01000066.1 GCA_015068445.1 Oscillospiraceae bacterium
AGGCTGGGCGTGGCCGTCAGGTCGAAGCCGTAGAAGGTGAAGTCGATGGGGAAGATCTTGTCGCAGATCGCCGAGAGCTTGGCGAAGTTGTCGGCGAACATGCCGGCCAGGCTCAGCTGATAGCCGAAGCGGTTGGTGGCCACGTCCATGGCCTCCGCCAGGGCGCTGACCTCCGTGCCCGACAGGTGCATCATGTAGGTCAGGGGCTGGGTGACGACGTAGTACAGACCCAGCATGATGGGCAGCGTCAGCAGCGACGTGCCGCAGCCGCCCATGGGAGACGCGCCGTAGTCGTCGTAGAGGCGCTGGGCCTCCTCGGCGTACTTCTCGCGGTCGTTGCTGTATTTCTTCTGCAGTTCCGCCAGCTTGGGCTGGAGTCGCTGCGTGGTGATCATGCTGCGCTTCTGCTTGATGGACAGCGGCAGCATGATGAACTTTGCCAGCAGGGCAAAGGCGATGATGGAATAGCCGTAGTTCCCCATGAACTTGTAGATATATTCCATCACATAGCCCAGCGGCGTGGCGATCAGGCCGAATAATGCTGACATGGAAAGTCTCCTTAGTCGTTGCCGCTTAAGCGGCGATGGTCTTTGTTACGGTACCGGATCGTATCCCCCTTTGGAGAAGGGGTTGCACCGTATGATCCGCCAGAGGGCCAGCAGGCCCCCTTTGATGGCGCCGTACTTCTCAACCGCCTCCAGGGCGTATTGAGAGCAGGTGGGGATATAGCAGCACGTGGGGCGCCGCTTGAGGGGCGAGAGATATTTCTGATAAAAGCGGATCAGCCAAAGCAGCGTTCGCTTAGCCATGCTTTTTCTCCTCCGTCATGCCCAGCTCTTTGAAGAGCCGCAGCATCTCGTCCTTCAGCGCCTCGAAGGGCGCGGTCTCGCTTCCGTGGCGAGCTACGATCACGACGTCGTATCCGGTCCGGAAGCTCGGCTCATTCAGCCGGTACGCCTCGCGCAGGCGGCGGCGTATGCGGTTGCGCGTCACTGCTTTTCCGAGCTTCTTGGACACCGTCAGACCCAGACGGTCGACGTCGGCCGGGCGGCTTTTCAAGCTGTACACCACCATGTACCGTCCGGCTTTGCTTTTCCCGCGTCCGTACAGGGCGCGGAAGCGGTGGTTTTCGCTGAGTGAAAGAGTATGGATCATAAAAAAGTCACCCTTCAAAACTTAAGACCGCCTGGATGCAAGCGGTCTTAAACTCGTTTAGTGGGACAGCCTGACTCTTCCCTTCGCGCGGCGCCTGGCCAGAACCTTGCGGCCGTTCCTGGTCCTCATGCGCTTCATGAAGCCATGCTCTTTGCTGCGCTGACGTTTCTTAGGCTGATAGGTACGAAGCATGTTTACACCCCCCGATTCGAATTATCGACAAGCCCTCGCGGGCATACGTGTCTAACAGTAACGCACTATGTATTATATATGCCGGACGGCGGTCGTGTCAATTGTTTTTTCGCATTTTTCGCGGGAGTTTGCGGGCCGAAAAGTAATAATAAGTAGGAAAATAACGATTTGTTATCATTTTTCCAGAAAATTGGCCGGGTTGCGCCTCGCTCCGCGCGACATACTAAAGCATGCCGAACAAGGCAAGCAAGGAAAGGATGCGTGGATCATATGAAAAAGCTCATACCGACGCTGCTGATCGCGGCGCTGGCGCTTGCGCTGCTGGCCGCCTGCGGCGATATGGACAGCACAGCGCCGCAGTCCGGAAGCGGGCAGAAGAACGATAATGCGGGCGGCGGCAAGTCGCCCGCCGATAAAGTGGCCGACGGCGCCTCCGACGTGGCCCACGGCGTCGCGAACGCCGTAGACGATGTGTGGGACGGTCTCAGCGACATGCTGGACGGCGACAGCCTCATGGAGGACGACGGCGAGGGCTTCAAAGCCTACGGGATCGACGAGGGGCTGCTGGACGATTACGCCCTCTACCGCGGCAAGGACGCCGGCGACCCCCGCGAGGTGTTCATCGCCCGGGTGGGTCAGGGCAATCTGGACAAGGTGGAGAAGGCGCTGGAGGCCCGCCGGTCCGCTGTGGCGCAGCAGTGGAAGGACAGCACCGACGCCGCTCTGGCCTACGCCAGGGAGCCGGTGATCCTCAAAAACGGCGACTATATCATCCTCGCCGTCCACGACAAGGCCGGCCAGCTGAAGACCGCGTTCGAGAAGCTGACGAAGTGAGAAAAGCGCCGCCCGGCAGGGCGGCGCGTTTGTTGAGTTGACAGTGGACAGTTGACAGTGGACAGTTAAAGGACGAATTGACAATAGACAATGGATAATTGACAATTGCGGTGCCTGCGGCGCATTAATACCGCCGCTGACGCGGCGTGAGCGGGGTCCTTTCTCGGCGCCCCCTCCGTCTGAGCACGCGTGTCCCGGCCTGCGGCCGGGCCTTTCGCGCGGAATGGGGAGCTGTCTCAGCCCGCAGGGCTGAGACTGAGGGGGTCGTACCGGGATGTACACGCTCGGGGCCGTGATGTGCGCCGACGGCGGCTTTTGCCGCCTCAGTTCCCTTCGGCGGCTTCTTCTTCGGCGATGAGGCGGTCGAGGTTGTCCAGGGCGCTGTCCTTGAGGGAGGGGAGGCGGGCGGAGAGGGTGTATTTGTTCAGCAGCGTCGAATCGACGTAGTAGCACTCCTTTTCCATCTCCATCAGGGAGAGCATCTTCCGCTCCTCCCGGGCGGACTCCAGGGGGGTCAGCTGGTCGAAGGCGCCGCTTTCGGCCATGCGGTACAGGGGGGTGTCGGGCCAGATCTTGAGGTTCATGCACCAGATGGAGATGGGGCGCAGGCGGCTGAGGAAGGCGGCGGTCTTGACGGCGTGCTCGTCGGAGAGGCTCCTGCCGCCGAGGCCGATGATGGCCGTCAGGTTGTAGCCGATCTCACAGGACTCCAGCGTGTCCAATGCCCGGGCGATGTCGAAGGACGTCTCGCCCTTGTTGTGCAGCCTGAGCACCGCGTCGCTGCCGCTCTCCACGCCCACGTGCAGGTCGGCCAGGCCCTCGTGCTTCATGGCCATGATGTCGCTCCAGCTCTTGCGGTTGATGTCGTCGGCCCGGGCGTACATGGAGATGGACTCCACGCTGGGCAGGTGCTTGTGCACCAGGTCGAAAATGCGCATCAGCCGCCCCGAGGGCACGCAGAAGGGGTTACAGCCCAGCAGGTACAGCCGGTCGTTGCCGTCGATGACGTAGGACAGCAGCTTGATCTTGTTCTCGATGGCCTCCATGTCGAAGTGGAAGTAGGCGTCCCGGGCGAAGTCGCAGAAGGCGCACTTGCCCCAGCTGCAGCCGTGGGTGACCTCCAGCAGCGCGCTCTCGGCCTCAAAGGGCGGGCGGTAGACCTCGGGGTCGTCGTACAGCAGGTCGAATATCTCCTGTCGCGTCATGGGCGCGGCCTCCTTTTGGCGATTTGTGATAATACCATGATACAGGAAAACGGGAGAGGATGCAAGAAGGCAGTTGACAGTGGACAGTTGACAGTTGCGGAGTCGGCCTTCGGCCGACAGATCGGATACCGCCGCTGCGCGGCGTGAAAGGGTCATGGCGAGCGCAGCTCGCCGCTGCGACGGACACGTAACGCGGGCGCGATCAAGGGCCGATGTGGGCATCGGACCCTACGACGGCCGCTGTCCGAGGCTGTGTGCATCCCGGGGCAACTCCCTCAGTCTGCTTCGCAGACAGCTCCCTCGGAGAGGGAGCCTTTCCCACGCCGCGAAGCGGCGGTATTTCATGCGCCGCAGGCACCGCAATTGTCAATTCGCCCTTCACTGTCCACTGTCAACTGTCAACTGTACACTGAAAACGCCCCGTCTCACGACGGGGCGTTTTCCTTTACGCGATGTGTTCGAACTGGGAGTTGTAGAGCTCGGCGTAGAAGCCGCCCTTGGCCAGCAGGTCCTCGTGGGTGCCCTGCTCGACGATGTCGCCGTCGCGCATGACGAGGATCAGGTCGGCGTTGCGGATGGTGGACAGGCGGTGGGCGATGATGAAGCTGGTGCGGCCCACCATCAGCTCGTCCATGGCGTTCTGGATCAGGATCTCGGTGCGGGTATCGACGCTGGACGTGGCCTCGTCGAGGATCAGCACGCGGGGGTCGCTGAGGATCGCGCGGGCGATGGTCAGCAGCTGCTTCTGGCCCTGGGAGATGTTGGTGGACTCCTCGTTGAGCACCGTGTCATAGCCCTGGGGCAGCGCGCGGATGAAGCGGTCGGCGCGGGCGGCACGGGCGGCCTCGTAGACCTCCTCGTCGCTGGCGGAGGGACGGCCGTAGCGGATGTTCTCGCGGATGGTGCCGGAGAAGAGCCAGGTGTCCTGCAGCACCATGCCGAACAGGTCGCGCAGGCCCCAGCGGTCCATGTCGCGCACGTCCGTGCCGTCCACGAAGATCGTGCCGCCCTGGATGTCGTAGAACCGCATCAGCAGCATGACGAGCGTCGTTTTGCCCGCGCCCGTGGGGCCGACGATGGCGATCTTCTTGCCGCTGCCGGCAAGGGCCGACATGTCGTGGATGATGACCTTTTCGGGGTCGTAGCCGAAGCGGACGTGGTCGAAGCGCACCTCGCCGGGGGAGGTCCAGCGGTCGGGGACGATGGCGCCCGTCACGGGCTCCTCCGGCTCGTCCAGCACCTCGAAGACGCGCTCCGCGGCGGCAATGGTGGACTGGATCGTGTTGCTGATCCTGGCCACCTGGTTGATGGGCTGGCTGAGGCGGCGGGAATACTGGATGAAGGACTGGATGTTGCCCACGGTGATGGCCCCGGTGGTGGCGGCCCAGCCGCCGAGGACGGCCACGACCACGTAGCTCAGGTTGCTCATGAAGTCGGTGATGGGCGGGATGAAGCCGCCGAAGAACGCGCCCTTGCGGGACGCCTGATAGAGGCTCTCGTTGGCGACGGCGAAGTCCTCGATGGACGCCTGCTCGTGGTTGAAGGCCTTGAGGACCGTGTGGCCGCCGTAGCTCTCCTCCACGATGCCCGTCAGCTCGGCCAGCGCCGCCTGACGGCGCTTGAACAGCGGCTGGGTGCGCTTGACCACCTGGGCCACCAGCAGACCGGAGACCGGCAGGATCAGCAGCACGGCCAGCGTCATGGGCACGGAGATGGTGATCATCATATACAGCACGCCGATCACCGTGGCCACCGAGCTCATCACCTGGGTGACGCTCTGGGCGACGCCCTGGGTGACGGTGTCCACGTCGTTTGTGATGAAGCTCAGCACCTCGCCGCTGAGGTGCCTGTCGAAGTAGCTCATGGGCAGGCGGTGGAGCTTGGCGTTGATGTCGCTGCGCAGCCGCTGGCCGATGCGCTGGTTGACACCGTTCATGATGAACTCCTGCAGGAAGGAGAAGACGGCGCTGACCACGTACAGCAGCCCCAGCAGCTTCAGCAGCGACAGCAGGGCGCCGAAATCGATGCCGCCGCTGCCGCCGGCCTGCCGCATGACGCCGTTGTAGATCTCGGTGGTGGCGTTGCCCAGCAGCTTCGGCGCCGCCACGGAAAAGACCGTGCTGCACACGGAGAACAGGGCGACCACGATGATCTGGGCCTTGTACAATGCGATATACCTGATCAGCCGCGCCAGCGCGGAGCGGAAGTTTTTCGGCTTTTCAACGATGTGGCCGGGGCCGTGGCGGCCGCCGGGACCCATGGGCCGCCGCATCTGCGGGCGGTTCTGCCGGGTCGAATTGTTTTCAGCCATTGGCGAGCTCCTCCTTTGACAGCTGGGACAGGGCGATCTGGCGGTATTCCTCGCAGGTCTGCATGAGCTCCCTGTGGGTGCCCATGCCGACGATGCGCCCGTCGTCCAGCACGATGATCTTGTCGGCGTTCAGCACGGTGCTGATGCGCTGGGCCACCAGCAGCACCGTGGCGCCGCTCATGCGCTCCTTCAGCGCGGCGCGGAGGGCGCGGTCGGTCTTGTAGTCCAGGGCCGAAAAGCTGTCGTCAAAGACGTAGATCGGCGCCTTCTTCGCCAGCGCGCGGGCGATGGCGAGGCGCTGCTTCTGGCCGCCGGAGACGTTGGAGCCGCCCTGGGCGATGGGAGCGTCGTAGCCCTGCTCCTTCTGGGAGATGAACTCCACGGCCTGGGCCGTCTCAGCGGCGGCCGCCATGTCCTCCTGGCTCATGTCGGGGTCGGAGAAGGCGATGTTGGAAGCAATGGTGCCCGAGAACAGAACGGACTTCTGGGGCACGAAGCCCACCCGGGCGCGCAGGTCGTGCTGGCTCAGGCGGCGGACGTCCACGCCCTCCACGCGCACCTCGCCGCCCGTGACGTCGAAGAAGCGGGGGATCAGGCTGACCACCGTCGTCTTGCCGCAGCCCGTGGAGCCGATGATGGCAGTGGTCTGGCCGGGCAGGGCGGTGAAGGTGATGTCGGTGAGGACCTTTTCATCGGCCCCGGGATAGGAGAAGTCCACGTGGTCGAACTCCACGAGACCGGCCTTGGCCGGGTCGGGGGACAGGGGGGATTCGGGGTCGAGGATGGAGCTCCTTGTCTCCAGCACCTGCGAAACACGGTTGATGGACACCAGCGCGCGGGGGGCGGAGACGGAGATCATGCCCAGCATCAGGAAGGACATGATGATCTGGGTGGCGTAGGTGATGAAGGCCATCATGTCGCCCACCTGGATGACGCCCGCGCCGATCTGGTGCGCGCCGATCCAGACGATCAGCAGCGTCGTGCCGTTCATCACCAGGTTCATCGTGGGCATCATGGCGGCCATGGTGCGGTTGACGAACAGGCCCGTGTTCGTCAGGTCGGTGTTGGCGGCCTCGAAGCGGTCGGTCTCGCGCTCCTCGGCGCCGAAGGCGCGGATGACGGGCAGGCCCGACAGCACCTCGCGGCTGACCAGGTTGACCTTGTCGACCAGCGTCTGCAGCAGCTTGAACTTCGGCATGGTGACCGAGAACAGGCACACCAGCAGCACGGCGATGATCGCCACGGCCAGCGCGATGATCCAGCCCATGCTCGGGGCGATCTCCACGACCTTGATGATGCCGCCGATGGCGAGGATCGGGGAATAGGCCACCATGCGCATGGACATGTTCAGCATGATCTGCAGCTGCTGGATGTCGTTGGTGCTGCGGGTGATCAGGCTGGCCGTGGAGAAGGAATCGAACTCCGACGGCGAGAAGGACAGCACCCGGGCGTAGACGTCACGGCGCATGTCGCGGGACAGGGACGTGGCCACATAGGCGCTGACGTAGCCCAGGCAGATGGCGCAGCCCGCGCCCAGCAGCACCCGGGAGAGCATCTTGAGGCCCGTGCGCAGGATATAGCCCATCTGGATCGACTGACGGGAGCGGCCCAGGGACTCGTACACATTTAATATATAAGCGGCCGTGGGGCTGGTGTACCGCTCATCTGCGGCGCCCTGGGCGGCGATCAGCGACTCCAGCGCCTGCGTGGGCTCGCCCGTCAGCGTATAGACGCCGTCAGACGCGCTGTAGGCGGCCATGGCGTCGGGGTCCAGGGCGTACAGGCGGTCGTACTCCTCGGCGGGCAGCGCGTCGGGCACGGATTCCGCGACGCCGCCCCGGGCGATGCCCACGTTGACGATGTCGGAGGTATAGCCGGGCAGCGACAGCTCGCACCAGGCCCGCAGCATCAGGAACAGGAACACCAGGGCGATATAGGGCAGCCGCGGTCTGACGTAGCGGAAAAACGTCTTCATTCGCCCGTCACCTCCGATGTGTCGGGGTCCAGGAGCGCGCCGATCAGCCGCAGCACCCGCAGGAATACCTCATAGTCCGCGGGGGACAGCTGCCGGGAGACGGCCTCGTCCACGGGGATCAGGGACGCGCGGGCCTTCTCGGCGATGGCGAGGCCCATGTCCGTCAGCTCCAGCGGCGAGCGCCGCCCGTCGCCCGTGCGGCGGATATAGCCCAGCTCCAGCAGGTCGTTCAGCACCCGGGAGGTGTGGCCCTTGTCCACCGCCAGCTCCTCGGTGAGCTCCTTGGCCGTCTGGGGCCCGCCCTCCGCCAGCCGCAGGATGTGGTTGACGTGGTAGCCCTTCAGCATCGTGCCGCGGACCAGCTCCTGGTTGCGGCGGTGCATGGCCCCGCTGACCGCCCGCAGGGCGGACAGCAGCTCCATGGAATCGGGGTTGTTCATCAGATCACCTCTTGGTTGTAATGTCAATATCAGTGAGTATAACACCGGACGTTGAGCTTGTCAACGATAAAACGGTGAATATTTACCTAAATTTATCTTTTTATCGTAATAAAGTCTTGTGATACTGGGCATAGAAACCATCTTTGACAGGTGACAAGACGAAACTTTTGGTGTATAATACATCCGTATGAGTGTCAAAAGCGTGCTTATGCGGAGGTGAAAGCGTGGACCGGAATGTTCGGCGGGCCATCGCCCGCAACATCGGATATCTGACGCAGCTGGGCTTTTCCATCTGCTTCCCCATGATCGCCTGCACCATGGGCGCCGTCTGGCTGTGCGACAGCCGGGGCTGGGGGACATGGATCATCCCGGTGGGCGTGGTGTTCGGCATCGTTTCGGGTCTGTCCTGCTTCACGACCTTTTACAGGCACGCCATGCGGCAGAGCCGCGGGAAGGAGGATGAGAAACACTGATGGACCCTGTGGTCAAAAAAGAGACGCTGTACGTGGCGGGCGTATCGGCAGTGATCTGCCTGATCGCCCAGATCATCTGGCGTTTGTTTCAGCCCTGGGACGGCAGCGTACTGTGGGGCGGCGTCCTGGGCTGGGCCTACGGCGTCGTCAATTTCCTGCTGCTGGGCCTGACGGTCCAGAAGGCCGTGGGCGACGGCGACCAGCTGACGGCGAAGCGCCGGCTGCAGGCTTCGCACACCATGCGCATGGTGCTGCTGGTGCTGGTGTTCATCCTCGCCTTCGCGCTGCCGTGCTTCAACTGGATCATGACCCTTCTCTGCGCCGTCCTGCCGCCGCAGCTGGCGCTGCGGCTGGGCCCGTTCCTGCGCAGAGATCTGAGGAAAGGGGGGAAAGAGTAACATGGATATCACCATCAACGGTGCGCGCATCCTCGGCGAGATCCCCATACTGGGGGGCATCCCCATCACCGAGACGCTCGTCGTCACGTGGGTGGTCATGGCCGTGCTGACGTGCCTGAGCATCTGGCTGACCCGGGACCTTAAGGTCCGGGACATCTCGAAGCGTCAGGCGGTGGCCGAAAAGCTGGTCACCACGGCCGAGAACTTCGTGCGCACCAACATGGGCGAGAAATGGATGGCCTTCGTGCCCTTCGTCTCGGCCCTGTTCTCACTGTCGATCCTGTCCAGCCTGTCCAGTCTGCTGGGCGTCTTTTCGCCCACGGCGGACGTGTCCACCACGCTGGCCTGGGCGCTGGTCGTGTTCGTGCTGATCACGTACTACAAGCTCAAGACCTCCGGCCTGGGCGGCTACCTGAAGGGCTTCTGCGACCCCATCTTCGTCATGGCGCCGTTCAACGTCCTGGGCGAGCTGTTCACGCCGATCTCCATGGCCTTCCGTCACTTCGGCAACATCGTCTCCGGCGCGGTCATCACGACGCTGGTCTACTGGGCGCTGACGGTGGCGAACCGGGCGCTGTTCGGCTGGCTGCCCGGCGTCATCGGCGAGTTCCTCTCCGGCGTGCCGTTCCTGACGGTGGGCGTCCCGGCGGCGATCTCGCTGTATTTCGACTGGTTCGGCTCCGCCATCCAGGCGTACATCTTCTGCATGCTGACGATGATGTTCATCTCGTCGGCAACGGATGAATAAACAAAGCTTCCCATTTACACTGACAATATTAAAAAATCACATTCAGGAGGAAACAAAGTTATGGAAAAGGCATTGGTTTTGATGGGCTGCGCCATCGGCGCCGGTCTCGCACTGATCGCTGGTATCGGCCCCGGTATCGGCGAAGGCTACGCCGCCGGCAAGGCGCTGGAGGCCATCTCCCGTCAGCCCGAGCTCAAGGGTGACATCACCTCGACGCTGCTTCTGGGCGTCGCGCTGGCCGAGACGACCGGTATCTACGGCTTCGTCACCGGTCTGCTGCTCATCTTCGTCGCTCCCCGTATCTTCCTCGGCATGCTTTAATCGCCCGGCGGACGGAAGGAGTAACGAGCTATGTATCAGGCACTTGTAGATTTCAAATACTGGACGTTCATCGCACAGATCTGCAACCTGCTCATTCAGATGCTCCTGTTCAAAAAGTTCCTGTTCAAGCCGGTCAAGGCCGTGATCGAGAAGCGGCGCGCCGAGGTCGGAGAGCTGTACTCTCAGGCGGAGGAGGCCCGCACCACGGCCGAGCACGACAAGGCGGAATATTCCAAAAAGCTGCTGGAGGCCAATGAGGAGGCCTCCCAGATCGTCCGCAGCGCCAACGAGCGCGCCGGGCGGCAGGGGGACGAGATCCTCCGCGAGGCCCAGGAAAAGGCCCAGCAGCTGCTGAAAAAGGCCGATGAGGACATCGCGCAGGAGCGCGTGCGCGCCATGAACGAGATCAAGAACGACATCTCGCAGATGGCCGTTGACATCGCCTCCAAGGTGGTCGAGAAAGAGATCGACGCCTCCGAGCACAAGACCCTCATCGACGGCTTTATCGCCCAGGTAGGTGACCGGTCATGACCGAAACCGGCAAAGCCTACGGCGGCGCCCTGTTCCTGCTGGCCCGCGAGGAGGGGCAGGAGCAGACGATCCTGGAGCATCTGACAGGGGTTTGCGCCCTGCTGGACGAGAACCCCGATTATATACGCCTTATGGAAGCGCCCACGCTGAACAGGCAGAAGCGGATCGACATTTTGTCCGAGACCTTCGGCGGCCGCGTCCACGAATACCTGCACAATTTCATGTGCATCCTGGTGGAAAACGGCACCTTCCGCCAGCTGCCCGACTGTCTGGAGGAGTACCGGCGGCGGTATGACCTGCTGCACGGCATCATCCGCGTCACGGCCGTGACGGCCGTCCCCATGGACGAGACCCAGCTGGCCGCCCTGCGCGGAAAGCTGGCCGCTCAGACGGGCAGGCAGGTGGAGCTCAGCACGCGCGTCGATCCCTCGACCATGGGCGGCGTCGTGCTGGAGATGGAAGGCAAGCGCATCGACGGCAGCGTCCGCGCCCGGCTGGAGGCCATCCGCAGCGAGCTTCTGAGCGTCAAGGCGTGAGCATCAAACTACGAAAGCAGGTGAAGCAATGCAACTGCGTCCCGACGAAATAAGCAGTATCATCAAAGCGCAGATCAAAAACTATAGAAACAAGATCGAGCAGAGCGAGACCGGCTCGATCATCCTGGTGGGCGACGGCATCGCCAAGGTCCACGGTCTGGACAACTGCATGTCCAACGAGCTGGTGGAGTTCTCCAACGGCGAGTTCGGCATGGCGCTGAACCTCGAGGAGAGCGTCGTCTCCGTCGTTATGCTGGGCTCCGACGCCGGCGTCAAGGAGGGCGACATCGTCAAGCGCACGGGCCGGGTCATCTCCGTCCCCGTGGGCGAGGCCCTCATCGGCCGCGTGGTCAACTCCCTGGGCCAGCCCATCGACGGCAAGGGCCTCATCGCCGCCCCCGAAACGCGCCCCATCGAGC
>SVKN01000067.1 GCA_015068445.1 Oscillospiraceae bacterium
ACAACATCCCGATGCGGCCCCTCCGTTGGTTATCACCTTTAGAGTTCACTGTCCAACATGTTTGACAAACCTACAAAAAACGCCCTGCCGAATCGGCAGGGCGTTTTGTGTCTGACCTATATCTTTTGTTTATTGAGCTTGGCAAAAAATCTATGGCTATTAATGGCCAGCATCTATAATATCTACGCGTCTAAGTAATACATCACTCCGCAGCAGACCTTGCGTCCAAGCCAATTCCCACTTTTCACCTGCTTTTACAGTAGAGGTGCATTTTTTGTTGATTTTATTCTTATTCAATCCCCAAGAAATACTAATTTCTTCTGGTTTGTCAATATGAAACACAGCGGTCGAGCCGCTTTTACCCTCCCACAGAGAATGGCCTGTTGATGTTTCTACAATATTTATTCTTCCAGCTAAATTATTACATATTTTTATCATTACAGTTCCATCTGTTTTCAAGGCGGAGATGGGAAAGCCGCACAAAGGGCAACTATTTGCTCTATCGGATACTTCTCGCCCACATTCGGGACACTTAATCAATGCCATTATTACAATTCCCTTCGGTAAGATTTTCATTTATCTTAGCTAAATAATCATTATTATCCTTTAGTTTTAGATAAATACTACTAAGCTCTGTAATCATTTCTCCAAATGCGGATAAACAAAGACATTCAATATAAGAACCAAAAACTCCGCCAATGAGGAAACCAAAAAATGGGATTGCCAGAAAACGATAACGCTCATCATAACCATAATAATCATAATGGTATTTTTGCAATCCAAACTTGAATGCAAGGATTATAAACACAATTACATTCACCCAAAACAAAATCGTTGCAACCTTTTTCAGCTTTTCTCCCGGTCTTTCAAACAAACTTTCTAACATAGCGTGATTCCCCTTTCGAATTATTCTTTAGATCTCAAATATGAAATCTATTAAAAAATGTGTCTATATTATAGCCCGTATACGGGCAATTGTCAATATACGTTAATTATTCTATTGTAGTAATAGCTATTACTTTAGAGGTGCCTCATGATCGTCTACGACAAGCTCTGGGATGAGCTGAAACGAAAGGATATATCACAATACAAACTGATTAAGGAATACCATATCAGCACAGGTCAGCTTGACCGGCTGCGAAAAAACGATAACATCAGTACCTATACACTTAATCGTTTGTGTGAGATTCTGGACTGCAAGTTAGAAGATATCGCCGAATACAAAAAGTAACGCCCTGCCGATCGGCAGGGCGTTTTGCTGTATGGAGATTATTCTTCCTGTTCCCAATTGTGCCAGACGTTCTGGATGTCGTCGTTGTCGTCCATCATGTCGAGCATTTTGGTCATGTTCTTGATGTCGTCCTCGTCAGTGAGCTTGATGTAGCCGTTCTGCGGGATCATCTCGACCTGCGCTTCGACGAACTCGAGGCCCTGGGCGGCCAGCGCATCCTTGACGGCGTCGAAATCGTCGGGCTCCGTGTAGACCTCGAACATGCCGTCCTCGGCATTGAAGTCGGAGGCGCCGGCGTCGAGGGCCTGCATCATGACGGTCTCCTCGTCCAGGTCTTCTCCGTCGATAATCAGGACGCCCTGCTGCTTGAACTGCCAGGAAACGCTGCCGGAGGTGCCGAGGTTCCCGCCGTACTTATCGAAATAATGGCGGACGTCGGCGACGGTGCGGTTGCGGTTGTCGGTCAGGCACTCGACGATGACGGCAATTCCGGCGGGGCCGTAGCCCTCGTAGTTGATGTACTCGTAATTCTCGGTTGCCGCGCCGCTCTGATACTTCTGCAGCGTGCGGTTGATGTTGTCGTTAGGCACGTTTTCGCTCTTGGCGCGGGCGATGATGGCCGCCAGCTTGGAGTTGCTGTTGGGATCGGCGCCGCCCTCGCGGATGGCGATGGCCATCTCTCTGGCGTACTTCGTGAAGATCTTGGCTCTCTTGGCGTCCTGCGCGCCCTTGGTTTTCTGTATATTATGCCATTTGGAATGTCCCGACATAATAACCCTCCTATACTATGAAAAAATGATCAACAAACGATACACAGTGTATTTTACCACAACGCGCGGCGTATTTCAACATGTAAAATCGATTTCCGATCGCGTATAATCCGGGCGTTTTGTCCGATACTATGATCACAAAACGCTTACAAAGGAGAACGAGCATGGACAGAAACGCAAGGCGCGACGTCTACGTCGGCGGCGACGATCAGGCCGAAAAGAACAGGAACAACAACCGTCAGAACGGCGACAAGAACAAGACCGTTAAATAAAGTATCCAAAAAGCGGGCCGCGCAGGCCCGCTCTTTTTGACAAATCGATCAGAGTGTGGTATGATTTCTCAGTAAGAAATCACACAAAGGAGTGAGCGTATTGTACAATTTCGATTTCTGCGTTTCCACCCAGATCTTTTTCGGCAAGGGCCAGGTCGTCAAACTGGGTCCTGCCATCAAAAAGGTGGCTGACAAGGTCCTGCTGGTCTACGGCGGCGGCAGCATCAAGCGCAACGGCGTGTACGACGACGTCGTCAGGACGCTGAACGATTCCGGCGTTGAGTTCGTAGAGCTTCCCGGCGTCGAGCCCAACCCCCGCGTCACGACGGTCAAGAAGGGCGGCGACCTGTGCAAGGAGCACGGTCTGCAGGCTGTTCTGGCCGTAGGCGGCGGCTCCACCATCGACTGCTCCAAGGTCATCGGCGCAGCTGCGCTGTATGACGGCGACCCATGGGATCTCGTCGTGGACCGCACGAAGATCCAGAAGGTCCTCCCCATCTTCTCCGTGCTGACGGCCTCCGCCACCGGCTCCGAGATGGACAACGGTGCCGTCATCTCCAATATGGAGACGAACGACAAGCTGGGCACCGGCCACCCCGGCATGCTGCCTGTGGCATCTGTCCTGGACCCTGTTTATACCTATACCTGCTCTGCCCATCAGACGTCCGCCGGTACGGCCGACATCATGAGTCACACCTTTGAGAACTATTTCTCCAAGGCCGACGATTTCATGCTGCTGGACGGCATGGCCGAAGCGATCCTCAAGACGTGCATCAAGTACGGTCCCATCGCGCTGGAGAAGCCCGACGATTACGAAGCGCGCGCCAATCTGATGTGGGCCTCCTCCCACGCCATCAACGGCCTGATCTCCAAGGGCAAGGCCGACGCCTGGAGCGTTCATTCCATGGAGCATCAGCTCAGCGCGTATTACGACATCACTCACGGCGACGGTCTGGCGATCCTCACCCCCGCCTGGATGCGTCACGTGCTGTCTGACGCGACGCTGGACCGGTTCGTCAAGTACGGCGTCAACGTCTGGGGCCTCGATCCCGCTCTGCCCAAGAGAGAGATCGCCGAAAAGGCCATCGACCTCACCCAGGACTTCTTCGTCAATAAGATGCACATCCCCGCCACCCTGCGCGAGGTCGGCATCGACGAGAGCAAGCTGGAGATCATGGCACAGAAGGCCTCCACCAAGGCCCTGCAGACCGCAGCCTTCGTTCCTCTGTACCCCGAAGACGTAGTAGCGATCTATAAGAGCTGCTTGGGCTAAACTCAAAAACTCCCCGGAAGCACCGCCTCCGGGGAGTTTCATCGTCATGCATTCTTTTTGTCGGGGATGAAGGCGCCGATCAGACCGCCCGCCGCCGACGGCAGGACCCAACCGAAGCCGACGGCCGACAGCGGCAGCGCCCGGATGAACGATACCGGCAGGCCAAGATCGGCGGCGACGCTCAGCGTGCAAACGATCAGTGCCGCGACGGCCGCGCCCTTGAAGACGTTATCGTTTTTGATCACCCCGTTGAACAGCGTCAGGAAGATCTGCGTCAGCATGACAGGATAGATGATATCCAGCATGGGTGCCGCCAGGTTGATGATCGTTGTGATGCCGGCATTGCTGATGACAAGGCCGAACAGGCACATGATCAGCACCAGCGTCCGGTAGCTGAGCCTGCCGCGCAGCAGCGTCGTGAAATACTCAGCCGAAGCGGACACGAGCCCCACAGCCGTCGTCATACAGGCGAAGAAGACGATCAGCGCCAGCAGCACCACGCCGAAGCGCTTGAGCAGCAGCTCAGTGACGAGAACGACGAGGCCGGTCTGGTTGATATCGCCCAGCTCCATCAGCGACGTCGTCGCGCCGAGATACGCGAGGCCGCAGTAGACCAGGAACAGCCCCACGGTGGCGACGACACTTGCGCCGATCATGATCCTCATGCGTTTCCCGACAGTGTCGTAGCCGCGCTTGGCCGTGTCGGAGGTCAGTATGATGGTGATCGCCATGGCGCCCAGGACGTCCATCGTCTGATAGCCCGCCATGAAGCCCTCCTTCATGACGTTGTCCACGATGGCCGAGGACCGGATCGCGCCGATGGGCGTGACGATGCCTTTGACGAACAGAACGGCCAGCGTCAAAAGCAGCATGGGCGTGAGGAACTTGCCGATGTAGTCGACGACCTTCGAGGGCCGCACCGTCAGCAGATAAACGATGGCGAAGAAGATCAGGCTGAAGGCGAAGGCCGGAAGCTGCGGCACGATGGGTACGGCGGCCATTTCATAGGTGGTCGCCGCCGTGCGCGGGATGCAGATGATCGGTCCCACGACGATCATGCCGACGGCTGCCACCAGATCGGCGCGGCTCTTGCCCAGCCTGCCGAAGATCGAGTAGACGCTGCCGTCGCCGCGGGTCATCAGCACGACGGTCGTCATGGCGAGGCCCGCGTCCGCGATGATGAAGCACAGAAAGCCAAGGAACCATTTGCTCCCCGACAGCATTCCGAGATAAGGCGGGAAGATCAGGTTTCCCGCTCCGAAAAAGATTGCGAACATCGTAAAGCCGACCACGATCATATCGGACATCGTTTTTCTTGAACCGTCCTTCATGGTGCACCTCCGACATTTTATCTAATCTTATCATACAAAATCGGAGGGCAGTTAGGCAAATATTACAATCATTTTTGTGAATAGATTTTATGTATTAACAGTCTATCCCCAGTAGAAATCACCCGGTGATTGTGTTATAATCTCAATGGAACAGTTTCCTCAGCTCCAAAAAACAAACAGAATCTATTTGTTTGAAACTTCGGAGGTTTGATATGAAAGAAGTAAGTCTGCATGTCGGAAGCCGTATCCGTCTTTACCGCAAGGCAAAGAAAATGACGCAGCTGGTTCTGGCCCAGCAGATCCACAAGAGCAAAGCGACACTTTCAAAATACGAGACCGGCGACATCACGGTGGACATCGAGACTCTGTTCGATATCGCGAACGTTCTGGGCATCAAGGTCCAGCAGCTGATCGACTACGTCCCGCCCACCGGCAGCACCGAGCCGCGCCCGCGCGTCACGGGCGGCTTCTTCCCCCAGCGATACATCTACATCTATTTCTTCGACGGCAGGTCGGGCAAGATCACCCGCAACCTGCTGGAGATCGACCACGAATCCGGCTGCGGCGCGGCCACGTTCTACTATGATCTTGAGAGCTTCGACCGTTATGACGAGTGCCGCAACCTGTATTTCGGCACCGTGGAGTATTTCGACACGGTGACCAATTTCTCCTTCGAGAACCAGTCGAACCGCATGGAGCACGTCGTGCTGTGCGCCGTCAACCCCTTCGACCGCGGCGAGCAGGTCTTGGGCCTGTTGTCGGGCATTTCCCGGTACCCGATCCTGCCCATCTCCATCAAATGTATCCTCTCCCCTTCCATTCTGGAGGAGAACGACGAGCTGATGGACAAGCTGGTTCTGTCGAAAAAGGACATGAAGCTGATCAAAAGCCTCAACATGTTCGCCGTCGAGCAGCTTGACTGAATATCATCCTATACAAAAAGGCGTGAGCAATTCGCTCATGCCTTTATCTGTGCCCTGAACTAATCGATCTTCATATGCTTGAAGCCGCGGCCCAGCACCTCGCTGGTGTCGGACAGCATCATGAACGCGCCCTCGTCGATGTTGAGGATCAGCTTTTTCAGCTGATTCGTCTCATGGCGGCGGATGACGACGAGCAGAATCGTTCGCTCCTGCCCGGTGTACATGCCTTTGCCCTCAATGGCCGTGACGCCGTGCCGCAGCTCGCTCAGAACGGCCTGCGAGATCTCATCGGGCTTCGAGGTGATAATCATGGCCTCCTTCTGAACGTCGCTGCCGTAGATGATGTGATCCATGACGACGCTGACTACGTACTGCGTGATGATGCCGTAGAACAGGCTCTCGATGCTCTTGAGGAAGAAGGCGCTCATCAGCAGGACGCAGACGTTCAGCGTCATGTTCGTCGTGCCGATGGGGATCGAGCGCTTGCGGAAGATGTACTTGGAAATGACGTCGCTGCCGCCGGCCGTGCCGCCGGAGCGGATGACGAGGCCGAAGCCGACGCCCTTGATGATGCCGCCGAACAGCGCCGCCAGCAGGATGTCGCCGTCGTAGGCGGGCAGGAAGCCGGCCAGGTCGGTGAGCACGGAGCTGAGGACCGTCATGTAGAGTGTCTTGAAGAAGAAGTCGCGGCCCAGCATCTTGTAGCCGAACAGCAGCAGCGGGACGTTCATGACGATCGTCACGACGCCGAAAGGCAGCCCCAGAATGTAGTTGCACAGCAGCGCCAGACCGGCGATGCCGCCGGAAGGGATCTGCATGGGCGTGATGAACACCTTCAGGGCGAAAACATAGAGCACGGCGCCCGCCGTGATCATCCCGTAGTCATAGAGCAGCGCTCCGACCGGGTTCTTTCTGATACTTTTCAAATCACTGATCTCCTTATATGTTAATCTCAATCAAACGCTGTATTTTTCGTCCAGAATTTCGATCAGGGCCGCGATGGCGCCGCTGTCGTTGTCCGGCAGCACGTGTGAAACGCAGGCGAGAACGGGCTCCTTCGCATTGGCAGGCGCATAGGAGTTCGCGCCCGAGCTCTGCAGCAGCTCGATGTCGTTGAGGCCGTCGCCGACCGTATAGAAGTCCTCGGCGCTGACGCCGAGATGATCCCTCAGCCAGAGAGCGCTGTCGCCCTTTGAGGCGCCCACGGCGCCCACATCAGAGAGATGCGGGAAGGAATGCTGGGCGAACAGATAGTCAGAGTACCCCTCCTCGATGCGCCCGACGATCCTTGTGATGACGTCGTCAGTGCCCAGGAGGTTGAGCTTGAGCCAGGGATGCTCGATCTCGCGGTAATCCTTTTCTTTATAGACTAGACCCACGTTCTGATGATGACGCACGACGCGCTCATTCGTATTGGCAACGTATTGATCGTCCGGTAGACAGACCTCGACGCCGACTTCCGGATAATGCGCCAGGATATCCTCCACGAGGCGCATCCCGGCGTCGCCGAGATCGACGCGGCGGATGTTCGCACCATCCCGCAGATCGACGATCAGCGAGCCGTTATGAACGATGGACGGCGCGCTGGTGTGCAGCGCAGGCAGAAAATTCTCCACCGAGCGCTTTGCCCGGCCCGTGGCCACGGAAAACAGACCGCCGTTTTCTATAAAATAATCGATGGCCCTTCCGTCCTCCTCCGAGATCTGAGACTGCCCGTTGAGCAGCGTTCCGTCCATATCTGTCAGGATCAGTACCTTGTCAAACTTCTTCATCAGAGAGTCCCCTTCAGTCTTTCTTCGAATGCGGTGAAATAAGCGGGCAGCGGACAGGAAAACGACATGGGCTCGCCGGTATCCGGGTGGATGAACCGGATGCTCCCGGCGTGGAGACACTGGCCCTCCAGCTCCTTTTCCCGACCGCCGCCATATACCTCGTCTCCGGCCACGGGATGGCCGATGGAGGCCATGTGGACGCGGATCTGGTGGGTGCGGCCCGTCTCCAGATGGCAGCGCACGCGGGTGTAACCGGGATAGCGCGACACCACCTCGTATCTGGTGGCAGCCTCCCGCGGCGCGGCGCCGTTAACGGCCATTTTCTTGCGGTCGCGCAGGCTGCGGCCGATGGGCGCGTCGATGCGGCCCTCGTCGTCCTTGAGGCTCCCGCGGACGATGGCGTCGTAGACGCGGGACAGGCTGCGGTCCTTGAGCTGCTCCGTGAGACAGCGGTGAGCGTGATCATTCTTGGCGATGATCAGCAGACCGCTGGTGTCCTTGTCGATGCGATGAACGATCCCCGGCCGGATCTCGCCGCCAATGCCCGAGAGTCGTTCGCCGCAGTGGAACAGCACGGCGTTGACGATGGTCCCGTCCGGATGGCCTGGCGCCGGATGGACCACCATGCCCTTGGGCTTGTCGATCACAAGGACGCTGTCGTCCTCGTAGACTATATTCAGCGGGATATCCTGCGGGACGATCTCGACAGACTCCGGCTCGGGCAGCAGAACTGCCACAGAATCGCCCTCCAGCAGCTTATGGTTCTTCTTGACCGTCTTCCCGTTGACGGTCACGTCACCGCTCTCACAGAGGCTCTGGGCCCTGCTGCGGGACAGCTCCGGGAACGCCTCGGCGACGAATGCGTCAAGGCGCTTCCCCGCGTCCAGTGCGGCGACCTCGATGATCTCGCGTTCGTTCATTTGTTCTTTGCCGCCTTTTCGTCCCGATAATCGAACCATGCCATGAGGATGAACAGGATCGCCCCGGCGGTGATGCACAGATCGGCGAAGTTAAAAACGGGAAAGCCGAACCAGCACCAGTCGAACATATCGACCACGTAGCCCATGCGTACCCGGTCGATCAGATTGCCCACGGCCCCACCGGCAGTGAATGCCGTGGCGAAATAGCCCAGCTTCCCGTGGATCCCGCCGGAGCGGATCAGATAAACGGCCAGCACAAAGGCCACGGCTGTGATCAGCAGGAAAAAGCCCTGCCTGCCGCGAAGCATGGAGAACGCCGCGCCGTCGTTTTCGATATAGCGCAGACGGAAAAAGCCATCGATGATGGTGATGGGCGCCGCGCCCTTGAGCGTCCCCGCCGCCCAGGCCTTGATCGCCTGATCGGCTGCGGTCAGAAGAGCGGCCAGCGCGATGTACAAAACCATTTCGACCTCCGCAAGATGTTATTAACTGAATTATTTTATCATTGAAGCGCGGAAAAGTATAGTGTTTTTCTGCACGGAAAAGCCCCTCCGAAGAGGGGCTTTTCTCTGTATTATGACCGTTTTATTCTGCCTTGTCATCCTTGGGCATCTCAGTCTCGGTCAGCGCCTGCTGTTCTGCCTTTTTGCGTGCGCGCTTGCCGGGCTTTCGCTCAAAGATCCCGCTGCGATGGATCAGCTTTTTGAAGACCTTCTTGTAAACGAAGATCAGCGCGATGATCGTCAGGACCCACACGGCGATGATCAGACTGTCGCCGATCAGCCACACCAGGAAGTCCTCGCCATCCTCCTGCAGCTGGTCGATGCTGTCGTGGAAACGGGAGCGGATGCGCTCACCCAGCGTCATAGGCGCGATCTGGATGTCCTCGGGCCTGAAGACTTCTTCGATGTACAGCTGAACGGTGCTGTAGGCGATCTGGCTGTCCAGACGGCGGATCGTGCCCTCGAGACTCTCGATCTGGTACCGGACGTCAGACAGCGCCTGCTCGATGGTGATCATGGTATCGACGCTGTCCGCCTGTGCCAGCAGCTCCAGCAGTCGCGTCTCCTGAGCGCGGAGAGCCGACAGATGGGCGTCGATATCATAATAATAATCGGTCACGTCGTCGATGCCCTGATTGCTGTTTGTCACGGCGCCGAGGTTCGACAATGCGGCAACGAAGTTGTCGCTCTCACCGGCCGGGATGCGCAGGGTGTAGTTGGCGCTGCGGGCGTAACGGCGGCCGTAGTCGATGGCGCCCTGCCCGTTATGACTGCTGGCCTCGACGTAGCCGTGGGACTTCTCCACCATCTCCTGCAGACCGGCGATGGCGTTGTCATACTCCAGCGTCTGAATGTTGGCGGAATAGTTCTTGATGATCTTGCGCTGAGATGGGGCTTCCGCCTGATAATCACCAAGCTCGAAGGCTTCGGGCATCTCCATTTCCATAGACATATCGCCGTCATAATAGTAATCCTCCGTCTTGCCGTTGTAGGACGGCGCGTAGGATGCCGTGTTGCTGGTCTGAGCCCCGCTGTAATACGATTCGTTCGAAGAGCCGCAGGCGCAGAAAACGACTGCCGTCAGCAGAGCAGTCAGGATACAGATCGTGCGTTTCATGATGGCCTCCTCAAAATATTACAAATATTTAATGGCACTACTGCTTAGACAGGCATTTTTTTTCTTTGTTCCATATTTTCAAAAAAACTTTTTTGTTATATACTGTACTTTGGATTTTTAAGAGAGGTGATCTTATGTCTGTCTTCGGCGCATTCAGCGGTATCTTCACGATCTTCCTGCTTTTCGCGGTGGGCTTTCTGGCCACCAAGCAAAAGGTCCTGACGCCTGAGCATTATTCTTTCTGCTCCAAGCTGCTCACGACCTATTCGATCCCCCTGCTTCTGTTTGAAAATGCCACACGCAACATGAACGTCCCGTTCATCAAGGAAATGGGCCTGCTGATGCTCGTCCCCTTCGCCATCCAGATCGGGTCCTTCTGTCTGGCGCTGCTGGTAGGCAAGCTGGCGAAAATCGAGCCAAACCGCTCCGGCGTTTTCACGGCGATGTTCTCCATGGCGAACACCATCTTCATCGGCCTGCCCGTCTGCACGGAGATCTTCGGCGACGTCGGCACGCCCTACGTCATGTCGTTCTATCTGGCCAATACCTTCTGCTTCTGGATGCTGGCGGTGCCTCTGATCGCCAAGGACGGCAGCGGCGGCGCGCCATCGTTCGCCCAGAGGCTCAAGAGCTCCTTCTCCCGTCAGGTGCAGGGCTTTCTGGTGGGCTCCGTTGTCGGGCTGCTGGGCATCACGCTGCCGGGCTTCATCACCGGCGCCGCCAAGTACGTCGGCAACCTGACGACCCCGCTTTCCGCCATGATGGTCGGTCACCTGTTCGCCAACATGGGCAAGGACGCCTTCAAGACCGACAAAATGGTCCGCGTGGCGCTGCTGGGCAAGTGCCTGCTGTGCCCCATTCTGGCGACAGTCATCTGCATCGTCTTCCATGTGCCGCAACTGGCGGCGGGCGTATTCATCGTTCTGAGCGCCATGCCGGTCATGAACCAGACGGTCCTGATGGCCAGTCACTACAAGTCCGACGACAACGCGGCGGCAAAGGGTCTTGCAATCTCGCTTCTGCTGTGCATGGCCTGTGTGCCTGTGATCGTCTACTTCGTCGGCACGTTTTATTGATATGGCACCCGGGGAGGCGTCACGTGCCGCCTCCCCTATCTCAACGCGGCGGTCAGCTGCTCACCGCCGCCAATTACAGTATATGACGGCGCTCCGTCCGCCGTTCCCTTCACGAAAGGAGCTTCCCTATGGCAAAAGTATCTCCCTCCATCCTGTCCGCCGATTTCGCCAATCTCGGCCGCGACGTCAAAATGGCCGTTGAGGCCGGGTCCGACATGATCCACGTGGACGTCATGGACGGCCATTTCGTACCCAACATCTCCATCGGCGTCCCCGTCGTCAAGTCTCTGCGCAAGGCGTCGGACGGTTTTCTGG
>SVKN01000068.1 GCA_015068445.1 Oscillospiraceae bacterium
TTTGTCCTCGATCACCACTCTGAGTCCCTTCTGCCCGCCGGCCGGCCCGCTGTCGTTGGGGATCGGCTTTCTGAATACCAGAAGAAGGCCCACGGCGCAGAGCAGCGCCGTGTACAGCGCCATCTTGATATTGGCCGACTGCCAGCCGCCGGACTTTGACCAGCTGGACACGAGCGGGTTGAAGATGACGCCGGCCACACCGTAGCAGGCCATGGCCACGCCTGTGGCAGTCCCGGCGAAATCGGGCATCCATTGGTTGAGGATATACGGTGTGGTGATGCCCAGGCAGCAGTAGCCGAGGGCGACGAGCACCGCCGATATGACCCAGATCGTCCGCCCGGTGCCCAGCAGAAACAGCAGGAAGGCCGAGATGCTGACGATCTCCACCACGATCAGATAGATCCTCTTGTTCACCCGGAAAAACCAGGGCACGGCGATAATGGCGAACAGCGCCATGCAGATACCGCGGATCCCGTAATACATCGACATGTACGACATCGGGTATTGCTCTGCCAGTCTCATGGCGGCGAACAGGGTGCCTACCGCGTTGGAGTAGATGCCCACGCCGATCTGGAACAGGATGATCCCGATAAACACGATCCGCTGGTCTTTGTTCAGTTTTGACATTTGTGCAAGCTCACTTTCTGACGTCTTTTTTTACAGTATACCAGATTAACGCGTTCCACGCAAGACAACTTCTGTCCGCTTTTTGTTCCTCTTGTTATTTGTCTCCGCGCCGATCACCGGCCGAGAAGTCGGTTCATTCCCAAATTGCAAAAAAGCGCTGACCGCGTCGCGGTCAGCGCTTTTTGTTATGCCTTGCTTCTGCAGTAGACCTCGATGGCCTTTGCGGCGAAGGCGGCGGTGCCGGGTCCGCCGGCGCGGTCGATATTTTTGGTGAAGTCATTGCCGGACGCGTACATCTGGCCGAGGCCGGACAGCGTCTCGTCGGAGCAGGTGTAGAAATGCTCCGTGATGCAGTCCTGCAGCGCTTTGACAAGGCGCTGCGGCTCCGGCGCGTCGGGCGACTGATCCCGCACCGCGCCCATGGCGCGGAAGACGTCCATCAGCTTGTCCCCGGCGCTTTTCAGCTCCTCCGCCGAGCTGCCGCGCCGCTCGAACTCCCGGTATTCCGGCGTGTCGCCCCAGGCCTCTCTGGCCTGCTTTGCGTATTCATCGATCTGCTTCGTGTCAAAGGGTTTGAAATCCATGGTCTTCCCTCCTGTATCCTTGATCTGACGGGCCAGGGCGATCAGCTCCTCCAGCCGGTCCCGACGCAGCTCCAGCAGCACGATCTGCTGCTCCAGCGCCAGCGTCCGGTCGAAGTCCGGCCGCGTCAGGATCGCCCTGATCTCCTGCAGCGGGAACGCCAGCTCCCGGAACAGCATGATTTGCTGCAGCCGTTCCAGATCGTTTTCATCATACAGCCGGTAGCCCGCCTCCGTGCGCTCCGCCGGGTGCAGCAGCCCGATGCGGTCGTAATACTGCAGCGCCCGGACGCTGAGCCCGGTCAGTTTGCTGACCTCGCGGACGGTCATCATATCGCTCGCCTCCTCCCGTCTGAGAACATCATATACTATGACGCAGCGTCAGAGTCAAGCGGTTTTTTCAAAAACAATGCCCCGTCCGATCGGAACGGGGCGCTTCCTGTTCACTTTTTCCGCGCCAGATATTTGCGCCGCGTGGCTTCGCCGCCGCGGAGGTGGCGCTCTTCCCTGTTCTGCTCCAGCACCCGGCGGGTCTGCTCGTACAGCGCGCGGTTCAGGCCGCGCAGGCGCTGGGATACGTCCTTGTGCACCGTCGATTTCGACACGCCGAAGGCGGCCGCCGCCCCTCTGACCGTCGCGCCGCGCGCCACGATATACTGCGCCAGCTTCACGGCCCGCTCCTCGGGGTTCCCCTTCATACCCATTCCTCCCAAAAATGCGCTTTGGTAATGGATATGAAGAGGCGGGCGCCGTTATGCCGGCCGATCTGTGCACAGCCGCCGCGCGGGCATGTGCCTGCGCGGCGGCTGCAGAAGTGATATGTGGGGCGCGGCTGTCATTTCTGATAGTCGGCTTTGTAATTCTGAAAGCCCACGGGGACGCGGTAATTGTCCCGCCAGAGCTCGTCGGCCGTGTCCTTCCACTGCTCGGCATAGGGGACACACCTGTCGCAGAGATCGTCCACGTCCTCGGGCGACTCGAGGTCGGTGGAATGGGCGCCGGTGCGATGGACCATGTCGCGCAGCAGCTGGGGGTTTTCCAGCATGGGGCACGGGCGCAGATGGTTGTCGTTGAAGGGCTGACCGTCGCGGTAGGCCATGAACAGCGGCTGCTTCAGCGCCTGCAGCAGCGTACATTCCCGGATATTGGCGCCGGAGTAGTGGATGAAAACGCAGGGCTCCACGTCGCCGTTGGCGTTGATGTGCAGGTAGTTGCGCCCGCCCGCGATGCAGCCGCCGACGAACTCGCCGTCGTTCTGGAAGTCCATGGCGTAGATGGGCTTGCCGCCTTCCCGGGCGCGGATCTCGCGGACGCGGCGGTACATGTACGCCCGCTGCTCCCTCGTGGGCAGCAGCTCCACGGAGGCGTCGCTGCCCACGGGCATGTAGTGGAAGTACCAGGTGTAGCGGCAGCCCTTGTCGATGATCATGTCGAGGAACGCATCGGAGGTGACGGTGTCGATGTTCTTGCTGGTGTAGCAGATGGACGTGCCGAACAGCAGTCCGTACTTCTTCATGCGGTCCATGGCCTCCATGACCTCCCGGAAGGAACCCTCGCCGCGGCGGGCGTCGTTGACCTCCTCGAAGCCCTCGAGGCTGACGGAGACGGAGAAATTGCCCACCCGCTGCATCTCGCGGCAGAAATCGTCGTCCAGCAGCGTGCCGTTGGTGAAGGCGTGGAAGGCGCACTCGCTGTGCTTCTCGCACAGGCGGATCAGGTCCTTTTTGCGCATCAGCGGCTCGCCGCCCGTGTACATATAGAAGTAAATGCCAAGCTCCTTGCCCTGGGTGATGATGGAATCCAGTTCGTCATAGGTCAGGCTGAGCCTGTGGCCGTATTCGGCGGCCCAGCAGCCCGTGCAGTGCCGGTTGCAGGCGCTGGTGGGGTCCAGCAGCATGAGCCAGGGAACGTTGCACTGGTGCAGCAGACGGCGCTTGCGGATGGTCTTCGTGCCCAGATACGACGCCTGATAGCCGAGGTTCAGGGCGGTCATCCTGATCACGTTGGGGTCCAGCTCGTCCAGCAGACGATCGACGTAGTGCATCCATTTCCCGTTTTCCCGGATCAGCGCCTTCGCGCCCTCGTAGGATTCCGGCCGGAACAAGTCCCCCGCCAAGCGCTGCGTCAGATCCACCAGATACAGCAGCGACCGCTGCCGGTTTTCGGGATCGCGGTTGACGTAATTCAGCACGCCGTCGACGGCCACGCCCACGAGCGCACGCTCGGTCCTGTTCTTCGTCGTCATGTTCGTACTCCCCTTTCCGCGATTTTTTCGTTCTCTGTCATGATTATACCATTTGCGTCGTTCCCCAACATGGCCGCTCCCGTTCCCCTGTCGCGCCGGGCAAAACAAAAAAGCGGAAATCGTCGCGCGCAGGTGACGGTTTCCGCTTTTTGTCTTTTTGCAGGGGATTCAATCGGTCCTTTTGTCGTCTGACAGGCGGCTGACGGCGCCGGACATCACAAGATCGTAGGCCTTCATGGCAACGGAGATGCCAGACTCGTCGTCCAGGTCCTGCCGGAGCCACCAGGCGATGACGAAGTGGAAGGTGTTCAGCAGGTATTCCGCCGCCAGCTCGTTGTTGATCAGCGGCGTGCCGGCCCAGGCCGCCACGTCGTGGGTCTCCATGCGGCGGAGGACGTCCTCCATGAAGACCTTGCTGAGCACCTCCTGCAGGGAGTTCTGGCCCGTGACGGCGTACAGGCGGCGGTAAAACTGCTTCTCTGCCTGCATCTGCACGATGAAGCGCAGGAATGCCTCCCGCATGTAGCCCATACCGATCAGCGGCCGGGCGGCCGCGCCGATCTCGCGGTTGAAGATGTACTCGATGACGTCGTACTTGTCTTTGAAATAGAGGTAGAAGGTCGAGCGGCTGACGCCGGTCGCGTCGGTGATATCGCGGACGGTCAGCTTGTCGAAGCCGCGGCCGATGACCAGCTGCTTGAAGCTGCTCACCAGCTTGTCCCGGGTGTCGTTTCTCCATTCCTGTGCCATTTTGATCCTCTCCTTTGCCACAGGCTTGACATTTGACGTCGTTTCGGAGATGATATCAGCAGACGATCTCCTCCAGCACCCGGACGAACTGCTCGAGGCCCTCGCGGTCGTTCTCGTCGAAACGGGAGAACAGCGGGCTGTCGATGTCCAGCACGCCGACGACAACGCCGCGGCCGTGGATCGGCACGACGATCTCGGAGTTGGAAGCGGAATCGCAGGCGATGTGGCCGGGGAACGCGTGGACATCGGGCACCAGCTGGGTGCGGTCCTCCGCCACGGCCGTGCCGCAGACGCCGGCGCCCACGTCGATCATCGTGCAGGCGGGCTTGCCCTGGAAGGGGCCGAGGACGAGACAGCCGTCCTCCATCCAGTAGAAGCCGGCCCAGTTGAGGTCCGGCAGCGCGTCCCACAGCAGCGCCGAGGCGTTCGCAAGGTTCGTCACGCGGTAGGGCACGCCCTCGGTCAGGGCGCGGAGCTGGGCGCAGAGGAGCTTGTAATCGGTCATGGTTTCAACCTCCGTAAAACGTTTTCTGGTCATATTCTAACAGTTTTTGAGAAAAACTGCAACAAACAAGAGGGTAATGCTTATGGAAGAAAAGGAGCTGCTGCCGCGGCTGCGGGAGCTGGCTGAACGGTGCCGGGCGCGCAGCGTGCCCACGGCGACGATGTTTCTGACGCCCCGGGAGCAGGCCGAGGCCATGGCCGCATCCCTGCCCGTGCGTCCCGTGTTTTTCGGCGGGTACGAGCAGGCGGAGCGCCGCTGCGCGGTGTTCCTGCCCGATTATCTGACGCCGGAGACCATGGACCCGTCGCTTTTCCTGCGGGCGATCCACGCCAGCGCGCCGTTCTCCTCTCTGACCCACAGGGATTTCCTCGGCTCAATCATGGCGCTGGGGATCGGTCGGGAGTGCGTGGGCGACATCGTCGTGCGGGGCGAGGACTGCTGGTTCTTCGTCACGCCCGGGATCGCCTCTCACGTCCTCGATTCCCTCATCAAGGTGGGGCGCGGCGGCGTGTCGGTGGAGGAGATCGGCTTCGAGCAGGTGCCGTCGTTCGAGGAGCAGCTGGAGCCGCGGTCGTTCACCGTGCAGTCCCTCCGGCTGGACGCCGTGCTGGCCGGTGCCTTCCGCATCTCCCGCAGCACCTGTCAGGAGCTGCTGGACGCCGGGGAGGTCAACCTCAACCACCTCCCCTGCCTCGACCGCGACGCGCCGGTGGAGCCCGGCGACCTGCTGTCTTTGCGTCACCACGGCCGCGCCCGCGTGCTGACTGCCGACGGGCGGTCGAAAAAGGGGCGCATCTTCGTGACCGTGGGGATCTTCAAGTGAAAGCAAAAAGGGCCGCTTCGCAGGAAGCGGCCCTTTACTTTATCATGCGGATCATCGTTACAGGTGGAACATATGCCCGGCGGTGAGGAGGACGATGCTGTAGACGGCGATGGTGGGGATCTTGCCGAGGAGGATGATCAGCCAGAACTCCTTCCAGGTCATGTCGGTCATGCCGGCCAGGAGGCAGAGGGTGTCGTCCGGGAAGAAGGGCAGCAGGATGGCTATGGCGAAGAAGCGCCGGAAACCCTTGCTGTGCTCGATCCTTCCCACGTACTTGTGGTAGGCGTCCTCATCCACCAGATGGAGCATCACGGTCCGGCCGAAGCGCTTGACGAGGCCGAAGTTGATGCTGGAGCCGATGGCGACGCCCGCGTAATTGAGCAGGAAGCCCCACCAGGGGCCGAAGGCCATGACGCCGGTGGTCAGCGTTACGCCGCCGGGGATGAAGGGCAGCACCACCTGCAGGATCTGGATGAGCAGGAAGACCGCGGGGCCGAAGGGCCCGGCCTTCGCCACGAATGCCCGCATGCTGTCCAGATCGCGGAACCAGCCCACGACCCAGCCGTACAAGGCGAAGAACACCAGCGCGGCCGTCAAACCGATGGCGATCCACTTGATCATGATCTTTTTGCACGAACTCTGCATTGACGGTCACCTCCGTCATTGGGTAATCAGTCGGTCAAATACAAGCTCGGTCTTGAACAGGTCGCCGTCGATCTCGATGGTCAGGCGGCCGTTCTGTATTTCGGTCAGACTTTTCGCGATATTGAGGCCCAGTCCGCTGCCCTCGGTGTGGCGGGCGGAATCGCCGCGGACGAAGCGCTCGGTCAGCTCGGCGGGATCGATGTTCAGCCGCTCCCGGGAGATGTTTTTGATGGCCAGCACCACCTGTTCTCCCCGGTCGAGGACGTCGATATACAGCCGCGTCCCCTCCTGGGAATACTTGGCGGCGTTGCTGAGCAGGTTGTCCAGCACGCGCCAGATCAGCTTGCTGTCAGCCAGCACGGTGCGTGGGCCATCGGGCACGGTGACAACGGGCGTCACGCGGCTCTGCGCCAGCCGCTCGTCGTACTCGGCCAGCGCCTGATCGACCAGCTCGCAGAGATCGACGGGCACCAGCTCCGCCTGGATGTTGCCCGTGGCGGCCTTGGAGGCCTCGATCAGATCGACCGTCAGCTTTTTGAGGCGGTTGGCGTGCTTCTCCAGGATGTCGGCGTACTCGGCGGCGTTGCCCTCCAGGGGCTCCTTTTTCAGCAGATCCACGTAGTTGATCAGGCTCGTCAGCGGCGTCTTGATGTCGTGGGAGACGTTGGTGATCAGCTCGGTCTTGAGGCGCTCGCTCTTAATGCGGTCCTCCACGGCGATGGACAGGCCGTCGCCGATGCTGTTGAGGTCCTCGGCCAGGCCGCGCAGGCTGCCGTGCAGTCCCTTGAGCTCGATCTTTTCATCGATCTGACCGCCGGCGATGGCCTGACCGCCCCTGGCCACGCGGCCGAAGCGCGCGGCCGTCAGACAGCAGAGCGTCACGGCGATGAGGCCCAGGCCGATCACGACGATCTGAAACTCCTGATCCCACGCGCCGTGCATGGCGAAGAACCAGAAGCAGAACAGGAACGCGCCGACGAGCAGTGCCACGCGCCACTGGAGCGCCACGGCGGAGACGCATTTCGCCGCCCCGGCGCAGAGCTTCGCCAGCAGGCGCAGCAGACGCCAGAGGATCGTATTGCGCCACCAGCCCCCGGCCTTGAAGCGCGTGGCCGTGGTCAGTCCCGCGGCCAGCGCCGTCAGCGCCAGCACGCCCGCCAGCGCCACGCCGAGGATGATGCCGTAGATATTGTAAAACGTTTCGATGTTTTCCGCCAGCCAGACGCTCGCCAGAAGCAGCATCATCGTGATCAGCCCCAGCAGGCAGAGATACAGGTCATAGGGCAGACGGTCCAGCGGGTTGAGGGTGATCCCCTCCCGCCCGGCGTGATGCCCTGCGGCGCAGAACAGAAAGACGACCGCGATCGTCAGCGTCAGCGCCGACGCGCCGCACAGCCACAGCAGGCGGTGCTTGCCGCGGTTGATGGTCCTGTACAGATTATGCTCGAAAAGGAACTTGTCCGCTACCGTCTTTTCGACGGGAAGGCTGACCGTGACCGTAAAGCGGTCGCTGAGACCGTCGTCCGTGATCAGCGTGTCCTTCGGCGCGGTCTCCGACGCTTCCCCGTCGTCGTAGACACGCCGGACGCGGCGCGTCTGCGGGTCCCCGGCGAAGCGGAACGTCAGCTCGCCCGTGGCGGCGCGTCCAGTGTCGTTGGTGGCTTGGACGGCGCCCGTATCGTCGCGGATGGTGAAGATAACGTTCGTATTCCCGGCAGCGTATTGGGAATAGCCCTGCTCCACGGTCCGGGCAAAGGAATCGAGGTCGTTGTAATAGTCCCAGGCAAGGCTGCCGGCGAAGGCGGCGGCGCGGTTGCGGTAAGAGGCGCTTTCCACGTAGGGGATGTCCACGTCTACGTAGAGCCCCAGCTCGTTGGCCGCGATGCTGCCCGCCGCTCCCAACGTGAAGCCGACGGCCGCGAAAAAGACGAGAAAGACGGCCGTGATCTTGGCCCAGAGGCTTTCTGTCAGCTTCATAGCAGATCAGTTCTCCATTTTGTAGCCCTGGCCCCAGACCACCTTGAGATAGCGGGGCTCGGAGGGGTTGATCTCGATCTTCTCCCGCAGATGGCGGATGTGGACGGCCACGGTGCTCTCGGAGCCGAAGGCGGCCTCGTTCCAGATGGACGAATAGATCTGGGCCGAGGAATAGACGCGGCCGGGGCTCTCCATGAGGAGCTTGAGGATGTTGTACTCCATGGGCGTCAGGGAGACGGGCTGGCCGTCCACGAAGACGGTCTTTTTCTCGTCATCCAGCTCGATATTGCCCACGGTCAGGCGCGTCTTCGGCTTTTCCATCCCGCCGAGGTTCGTGTAGCGGCGCAGCTGGGAGCGGACGCGGGCCTGCACCTCCAGCGGGTTGAAGGGCTTGGTGATATAGTCGTCGGCCCCGAGGTTGAGGCCCAGGACCTTGTCGGCGTCCTCGCCCTTGGCTGAGAGGATCAGGATCGGGAAGTTGTGCTTCTCGCGCATCTTCCCCATGGCGGCGATGCCGTCCATTTCGGGCATCATGATATCGAGGATGGCCAGGTGGATCGTCTCGCGCTCGGCGATGGCCACGGCCTCCAGGCCGTTCTCCGCCTCGAGGATGTTGTACAGCCCGTCGCTGAGGTAGATGCGCAGCGCCGTGCGAATGTCCTTTTCATCATCTGCAATCAATATATTATACATCTTTCGTCCCCCTCTGCCAAGGCTAAAGCTATTTTACCAAGGCCGGTTTTAAGATGAAAGTCCTGAAACCTTAAGATTTGCTTAATTCGCCGGGTAAAGCAAATCTTAAGTTCTTTCAACGTGCGGTCTTAAAAAGGATATGTCATACTGTCGGCAAACGAACGAAAAGGTTGGTGCGATATGACGATCCTGCTGACAGTCCTGCGGTTTTTCGGACTCTATTTCGCGGCGATGGGGCTGTTCGCCCTGCGCAGACCCGCGCCGATCCCCCGCGCGTCGCCGCGCACGCGCTTCGCCGTGGTGATCCCCGCGCGCAACGAGGCGGCCGTGATCGGGCGCACGGTGACCGCGCTGCTGCAGATGGACTACCCGCGGGCACTGTACGACGTCTTCGTGCTGCCCAACAACTGCCGGGACGACACGGCGGAGCGGTCCCGCCGCGCGGGCGCACGGGTGCTGCGCTGCTGCGGGACCGTGACGTGCAAGGGCGACGTGCTGCGTCAGGCGGCGGCGATGCTGTCGGGCTGCGGGTACGACACCATGGTCGTCTTCGACGCCGACAATCTGGTGCGGAAGGATTACCTGTCCCGGATCAACGACGCCTTCTGCCAGGGCGCGCGAATCTGCAAGGGCAAGTGCCTGTGCAGCAATCCCTTCGACACCTGGGTCACGGGGTGCTACGCGATCTATTTTGCGCTGTTCAACCTGTTTTACAGCCGCGCCCGGTCGAATATCGGCCTGTCCGCCAAGCTGAACGGCACGGGCTTCGCCGTCTCCTTCGACCTGCTGGAGGAGCTGGGCGGCTGGCCCACGGTCACCATGGCCGAGGACGCGGAGTTTGCCGCGGTCTGCGCCGCTGCGGGCGAGCGCGTCGTCTGGGTGCCGGAGGCGGTGTCCTACGACGAGCAGCCGCTGACGCTGCGCGAGTCCGTGATCCAGCGCACGCGGTGGTGCGGCGGCATCATGCAGGCAGCCCGCTGCCGCCTCCCCGCCGTCCTGCGCGCCGCGCTCCGCGGCAGGCTGACGGCGCTCGATTTCATTCCCTTCCTGCTGACGCCCTTCGTGCAGGCCCTGAGCCCGCTGACGCTTTTCTGCGGCTCGCCGCTCAGACTGCTGCTGACGGGCTACGCGGGCGCCGTGCTGCTGGCCCTGCTGGTGCTGCTGGCGGAGGGTCCCCGGGACCGGCGGATGCTGCGGGCCGTGCTTTGCTACGGGTTCTTTATGGCGACCTGGGCGCCCATCTGCCTGTACTGCCTGCTGCGGCCAGAGGTCCGCTGGCGCGAAATGACCCACGGACGCGGATCGGCGGACGCTTCGCCCTTATAAAATATAGACCGTTTTCAGGGCGAAAAGTTGCACTGTTTCGATTGACACGAAAACTATTCTATGGTATAAATGACTTGTTATAAAGGGGAGTAGCTGACCGCCTCAGGCGGCTGCCGGAACCGTCATCACGGCGCTTGCGCCCGGGTCCGGCATAAGAAGACCGACTCTGACAGCGAGACTTTTATCACGGCCTTTTGCCGCGGATAAAAGTCTCTTTTTCTGTTTATTTCAAGGGAGGAACGAGGAATGAAGCTCTTTGCGATCGCGCTGTTTCTTGTGATGTACGGACTGATGATCGCCCTGCCCGCCCACCGGTGGAAGGTGGCGCTGGGGACGGCCGCCGTCTTTCTCGTCACGGGCGTACTGCCTCTGCGGGAGCTGCCCGGGGCCGTGGACTGGAACGTGCTGCTGATGATCACGGGCACCATGCTGCTGGTGGACTATTTCATCGATTCGAAGATGCCGGCCTACATCGCCGACCGGCTGCTGGAGGCCGCGCCCAACGTGATGACGGTGACGATCTACATGTCGCTGTTCTCGGGCGTGATCTCGGCGTTCATCGACAACGTGGCGACGGTGTTCATGGTGGCCCCCGTGGGGCTGGCCGTGTGCAAAAAGCTGAAGATCTCGCCGGTCCCCATGCTGATCTCCATCGCCGTCTCCTCCAACCCCAGGGCGCGGCGACGCTGGTGGGCGACACCACGTCCATCATGCTGGGCGCTTACGCTAACAT
>SVKN01000069.1 GCA_015068445.1 Oscillospiraceae bacterium
GCGACCGTGAACGGGCTCGAACCGTCGACCTCTAGCGTGACAGGCTAGCGTTCTAACCAACTGAACTACACGGCCATTGGCAGGGGCAGAAGGATTCGAACCCTCGGCACGCGGTTTTGGAGACCGCTGCTCTACCAGCTGAGCTATACCCCTATTTGAACGCTCACTTATTATACACAGGAAACCCTGTTTGGTCAAGTGTTTTTTTCAAAAACTTTTCGGGGCGGTGAGCGGCGGGCCCGCATACCGGGCTCATGAACCGTGCTCAATAATTATAACACACTTCCGCAGGAATGCAAGCCCTATTTTTCGCAGTCACACCGCGGGGGCAGCGCGCGTAAGATGGACTGTAAAATCTTTGAGGGAGGTTCCACCTTATGAATTACAACCGGTACAATCAGAGCTGCCAGACTTTCTGGATCATCCTGGTGATCGCCGTTATCCTCATCTGGGTCCACTACTGCATGTGCGGCGACGGCTGCGGCGACAACTGCGGCTGCAATAACGGCTGCAATGACCGTCCCTGCTTCTGATCCATACCACGGCCAAAGGGCGGCGCGAGCCGCCCTACGCCCATTCCTCCCGCAGCCGCACCGTCGCCCAGAGGCCCTTTTCCCGGGCCAGGCGCTCCTTTGCATCGGCCGTCTCCCGATCGTCGAAGAGGATCAGCCGCGCCTTTCCATCCTCCGGAAACGTCGCGTAACGCGCGCACAGGGCGGGGGAGAAGTACGGCGTCCCGGCCTTCGACAGCAGCGCGCGGAGGCGCTCCTCCGTCAGCGCTTCGCCGTCCGGGTCCCCGGACGGCATCTCAAACAGTGCCCGCGAGCGGACAAGCTCCAGACACAGCCGGTCCGCGCCGTACCAGGCGATCAGCTCGTCCAGCAGTCCGGACAGGCTCCCGCCGCTGACGGCGGAGGGGACTGTGAGCACCGCGCCCTCCGCATGGGCGCTCAGCGGCGCGCACAGCGTCTGACCGTTCCGGCCCAGCGTCGGGGCGAGCTGACGCGCCAGAGCGGCCGCCTGCTCGCCCTCCAGATCGAGATAAACGCCCTCGAACCCCTCGGCAAGACGCAGCAGACGCGCCGCCGCGCGATCCGGGTCCCGCACGTCCCCGTAAACGCCCAGCAGCCCCCTTCGCTCCGGCCGGCCGTTCAGCCGCACCTCGGACCCCCGGATCTCTGCCGTCAGCCACACGATATCGCCCCGGGGCGCGCCTTCGCAGTCCAGAACGGCCGTAAAAGTTTTCATTCTCCTTGCCTCCCATGCGGGGCCTGTGATAAAATAGAGACGGAACAAGCGGGCGGCCCCCTTTACTATATGCGCACGCCGCCCGATGATGCGAGCGAGGACCACGATGATCTTACCCTTTCCCCATGAAATATACGACGACGTGACGGCCATCACCCCCGCAGAGCTGCGGCGGCTGGGCGTGCGCGGCCTGCTTCTCGACATCGACGGCACGCTGGCCCGGACGAAGGACCCCGCGCCATCGGAGGCCGTCTCCCGGTGGCTGGGGCTGATGCGGCGCAGCGGCGTGGCCCTGTACGTCCTCAGCAACAACAAGAGCCCCGCCCGCACGGAGCGCTTCGCGCAGATGATCGGCTGCAGCTGGCGTCACCGCTCCCGCAAGCCCGCCCGAAGGGGCTTCCTGGCGGCGGCGGAGGAGCTGGGCCTTCGGCCCGAGGAGCTGGCCATCGTCGGCGATCAGATCTGGACCGACGTGCTGGGCGGCCTGCGCTGCAACATGAAGACGCTGATGGTCCAGTCCACAGACACATACCTCTGGTATTTCCCGCTGCGGCGGCTGGTGGAGCTCCCGTTCCGCCGCCCCCGGCGCTGAATGAGACATCATATTGAACATATAAGGAGGAACCCGTTATGAACAGGCTTGAAAAGATCGCCGCCATGGCCCGCGAAAAGGGCGTGGACGCCATCCTCGTCACCGCAGACTCGACGCTGCACTATGCCACGTCGTTCCGCGTGGAGGGCTTCGTACTCGTCACCAAGGAGGGCCAGGGCTGGTGCTACACCGATTCCCGCTACATCGAGGCCGCCACCGAGGCCGTGACGCCCCTGGGCTATCAGGTCGTCATGCCCGAGGGCTCTTATCCCACGTTCTCGACGCCCCAGGAGCTCATCGACAAGTGCGGCATCAAGACTCTCGGCTTCGAGGACCTGCTGATGCCCGTGCACGACTACAACGCCTATAAAGCGGCGCTGAGCGCCGAGCTGGTGCCCATCGGCAACGGCTTCGAGGTCCTGCGCGAGTGCAAGGACGAGCTGGAGATCGCCTCCATCGTCGCCGCCCAGCGCATTGCCGAGAGCGCCCTGCACGAGATCGTCAAAATGATCAAGCCCGGCGCCTACGAGGACGAGCTGGCCGCCGAGCTGGAGTATCTCATGCGCAAGAAGGGCGGCGAGGGCCTGGCCTTCAGCACCATCTTCCTCTCCGGCGCCCGCACCTCCATGCCGCACGGCAAGCCCATGCACAAGGCCATCGAGGCCGGCGACTTCGTCACCATCGACTTCGGCGCGCGCAAGAACGGCTACTGCTCCGATATGACCCGCACCTTCGCCGTGGGCTTCGCCACCGACGAGATGAAGAAGGTCTACAACACCGTCCTGGGCGCTCAGCTGGCCGCCATCGACGCGCTGGCCGTGGGCAAGGCCGGGTGCGAGGTGGACAAGGTGGCCCGCGACTTCATCGCCGCTGCCGGCTACGGCGACTATTTCCGCCACGGCCTCGGCCACTCCCTGGGCCTTGACGTCCACGAGAACCCCCGCGCCAGCATGACCTACAAGGGCGCCTTCAAGGAGGGCAACGTCATCACCATGGAGCCCGGCATCTACATCCCCGGCTTCGGCGGCGTCCGCATCGAGGATATGCTCTATCTGGGGCCTGACGGCAAGCGCGATTTAACTGAGTTCCCCAAGGAGCTGATGATCCTGTAAGGAGCGCTTGCCGGCGCGCAAAGCGCGCACGGCGGCAGGTGCCGCCGCCCGATTTTCGGTGATTCATTCACCGAAAATCTATTCAATCAAAAGGGTTCCCCGCAATGCCGACGGCTTTGCGGGGAACAAGCGCGATCTGACGGAGTTCCCCAAGGAGCTCGTGATCCTGTAAGAAGCTAAAAGTTCTTGCTTTTTTGGGAAGTATCATATAAAATAATACTGTTAATATCCAAATAACCGCCCCATGGGGCGGAATGGTCGTTTGGACGGTTCACATCGCCGGGCGGTCATGACATCATACAAATTCAGGAGGAATTGATTATGGTAACAGCCGGCGATTTCAGAAACGGCACAACCTTTGAGATGGATGGCCAGGTCCTGCAGGTCATCGAGTTCCAGCACGTCAAGCCCGGCAAGGGCGCGGCCTTCGTCCGCACCAAGTACCGCAACGTCATCACGGGCGCTGTGGTCGAGCGCAGCTTCAACCCCACCGACAAGTTCGAGAACGCCTTCATCGAGCGCAAGGATATGGAGTATCTCTACAACGACGGCGAGCTGTATTACTTCATGGACACCGAGACCTACGAGCAGGTGCCCCTGAATGCGCCCGAGCTGTCTCCCGCCTTCAAGTTCGTCAAGGAGAACACCATCTGCAAGATCCTGAGCTACAAGGGCAACGTCTTCGGCCTGGAGCCCCCTCTGTTCGTTGACCTGGTCGTCACCGACACCGAGCCCGGCTTCCGCGGCGACACCGCCACCAACGTAACCAAGCCCGCCACCCTCGAGACCGGCGCCGAGGTCAGAGTGCCTCTGTTCATCGACAAGGGCGAGAAGATCCGCATCGACACCCGTACCGGCGAGTATATTGAGCGCGCGAAGTAAGGATGTTTTCATTCATTTAACGCGAAAGGAGACGGTATCACTATGACCATCACCGAGAAGACCGCTTACCTGAAGGGCCTGCTGGAGGGCCTCAATATCGATAAGGAAGAGCCCATCGGCAAGCTGGTGTCCGTCATCGTCGACACCCTGGACGAGATGGCGCTGAACATCGACGACATCGACGCCCATCTGGACGAGGTCGACGCCGAGATCGAGGAGATCGAGGACGTCGTGGACGATCTGGAGGAGACCGTGGACGACATGGACGAGGATATCGACGGCATCTGCGAGCTGCTGGACGAGATCGTCGACGAGGACGAAGAGGACGAGGACGACGATTGGGACGACGATCTGGAGGATTGGGATCAGAACGAGGATTTCTACGAGCTGACCTGCCCCACCTGCGGCGAGCACATCGTCATCGATGAGGTCCAGCTGGGCAACGGCGAAATGAAGTGCCCCGCCTGCGGCGAGGACCTGGAGTTCGACTTCACCGCTCTGGCCGAAGAAGCCGAGAAGGAAGAAGAGGACGAATAAACCGACTGCGTCAAAAGCGCTCCCGTAAGGGAGCGCTTTTTTTATGGGTTGACAGTGGACAGTTGACAATTGTCGTGCCTGCGGCGCATCGGATACCGCCGCTGCCGCGGCGTTGGAAAGGCTCCCTCTCCGAGGTAGCGTCCCAAATTCTGTGTAAACATCAGATAGCGGTGAAAAACAGGGCAAAAGTATATGGCTTGGCGGGGCGGCGGATACCGCCCGCGCACATCACGGCCCCGTATTGTGGTCGTTGTAGCGGCGGCCTGTGGCCGCCATGACCGGTCGGCGCAGATCCCGGCCCCGGCTCTGCGATCACCCCGCTGCAACTCCCTCCCCGAAAGGGCCTTCATTCGCCCTCCTTCCGCAAAATTTTCCAAAAGATATATTAACAGCTTTTCCGTTCCCGCTTCCTGTGTTATAATCAATTTGTATGGATTAAAAATAGAACGGAGCGTGTGATATGATTTTCGACAACGAGAAAAAGGCCGCCTTCAAGACGACCCTCAAGGACCTTCTGCAGGTCTCCTCGCCCTCGGGCAAGGAGCGCGTGATGACTGACCACATCAAGGCCATCGTCGAGCCTTACGCCGAGAGCGTGCAGTACGACAACTACGGCAACCTGATGGTCAAGGTGGGCGGCAGCGGCAAAAAGCTGATGCTCTGCGCCCACACCGACGAGCTGGGCTACTGGATCCGCAGCATCAGCGACGACGGCTTCCTCCACGCCACCAACGTCCGCGTCCCCGACAAGTGTGTCGAGGCCCGGCAGGTGCTGGTGGACGGTCACATCCCCGGCGTCGTGGGCACCAAGGCCGCCCATCTCCAGACGCCCGAGGAGCGCCGCCAGCTGGTGGGCCCCCGCGACATCTTCATCGACGTCGGCGCGACTTCCCGTGAGGAGGCCGAGGCCATGGGCATCCACATCGGCTCCTACGCCTCCCACGTCAACAATTACATGGAGCTTGCCAACCCCGACTTCATCTGCTGCCGCGCCCTGGACGACCGGGCGGGCTGCACGGTGCTGATCGAGCTTTTGAAGAATATCGACAAATCGAAGCTGACGTACGAGCTGTGGCTGGCCTTCACGCTGCAGGAGGAGGTCGGTCTGCGCGGCGCCACCGCCGCCGTCAGCTGGCTGGAGCCTGACTGCATGATCGCCGTGGACACGGTCCCCTGCGCCGACACCCCGGGCATGAACTGGAAGCGCGACCTGCCCGCCCAGCTGGGCCACGGCTGCGTCTGCAGCATCTCCGAGGGCATGGCCCCCATGAACTTCATCCATCCCGACATGGAGAAGAAGATCTTCTCCCTCAAGGACAAGTACGACATCCCCCTGCAGCCCCTGTCGGTCTGCGGCTTCAGCGCCTCCACCGACACGCTGGGCGCGTCGATCCACGGCCGCGGCGTCTCCGGCGCCACGCTGACGATCCCCCGCCGCTACTCCCATTCGCCCGTGGAGCTGATGCACATCAACGACGCGCTGGCCATGCTGGAGCTGCTGACCCATTTCGTCACCGAATAACACAGAGGAGGGGAACGTCATGCCCGATCTTGTCAAGCTTCTGCACCTGCCCGTCAGCGACGACCCGGAGCTGATGGCGGAGCAGAAGCGCCTGTATCCCGCGGTCTTCGTCGACCAGGCTTCGGCCATGCTGCTGGGCCTCGTCAACGTGGCCGTCACCGGCACCATCTCCAGCGCCGCGCTGGCCGGCGTCGGTCAGGTGAACACCATCAACAACGTCATCATCTACTTTTTCAACAACTACGCCTTCGGCGGCAACGTCATGGTGGCCCAGAACGTGGGCGCCAAAAACCCCAAGGGCGTCAAGAAGAGCGCCTCCCAGTCGCTTGTCCTGGGCCTGCTCATCAGTCTGTTCGTCACGGCCGTGATCTTCCTCAGCCGCTCAGCCATCCTTTACGGCCTCTACGGCAAGGCCGAGGCTGACGTCATGGCCTATTCGCTGCAATACTTCACGATCTCGGTGCTGGCGACGCCCGTGTGGTTCGTCTATTACCAATGTATCGGCGTGTTCCGCGCCGCGGGCGATACGAAAACGCCCATGCGCATCGGCATCATCATGAACATCGTCAATATCATTTTCAGCACCCTGTTCGTCATCTTCCTGCACATGGGCCCCGCCGGCGCCGGTTTCTCCACGCTGATCTCCGTCACCATGGCGGCCTTCCTGGGCCTGCGGCATCTGTTCGACGAGAACAGCCGCGTGTGCATCAAGGGCGAGTTCAGCCTCAGGCTGGAAAAGGAGATCGTCTCCAAGACGCTGTCCGTCGGCATCCCTGCGGGCATCGAGAACCTGATGTTCAACGGCGGCAAGGTGCTGCTGCAGGTGTTCCTGTCCGGCATGGGCACCACTGTCATCTCCGCCTACCAGGTGACGAACTCTCTGATCTCTGTGACGCAGCTGCCGCTGCAGTCCTACCAGGCGCTGATCATCACCCTCGTGGGTCGCTCCGCCGGCACGGGCAGCTGGCGCAGCACCCGCGCCACGGCCGAGCACATGATGCGCACGGGCCGCAGGCTGGGCTGCATCTCAATGATCTGGAAGGCGCTGTTCTGCTACCCGCTGGCGCTGTGCTTCTCGCGCGATATGGCGGTGGTCATGACGGCCATGAAGATGTTCGCTGTGGAGATCGTCTTCATGCCCTTCTGGGCCGATTCGTTTATGCTGCCCAACGTCTTCCGCTCCACCCGCGACGTCAGGATCACGCTGCTCGTCGGCTCCTGCTCCATGTGGGCCGTCCGCGTGTTCGGCGCCTGGGTCTTCGGCGTCAAGCTGGGCCTCCAGGGCGTGGGCGTCATGCTGGCTATGTGCCTCGACTGGATCGTCCGCGACCTCTTCTTCGTGCCGCACTTCAAGGGCAACAAGTGGCTCGCAAAGCTGGGAACGAAATCCGATCTGTAAAAGCAAAAAGCCTCGCCGTCCGGCGAGGCTTTTTTTTACTGAAGAATGAAGAGTGAATAATGAATAGTAAATGTGTCGGCTTCGCCGACGGATCAGATACAGCCTGACGGCGTGAGGTCGCTTGTCCGGCTCGCACATATCCCGGCCCGTATGGTGGTCTTCGTATGGGCAGACGCCCACATCGGCCCGCACTGGCCCGCGCACATCATGGCACCGGGTATGTCGTAGCGGCGGCCTGCGGCCGCCATGACCGGCCCGCGCACATCTCGGCCCCGGATGGCGGTCTTCACAGGCCCCCACCCCCATCCCCGCACAAAAAACCTCCCGCGGGCGCGGGAGGTTTTTTGATCGCGTATCCGTCTTTCCTTACTTCACCAGCTCCGCCACGCGGTCGCCCAGCTGAGAGGTGGTGGCGGTGCCGCCCAGGTCGGGGGTGAGGACCGTGGCCTCGGTGAGGACGGTCTCGATGGCGTCAAGCACCTTTTTGCCCAGCTCGGGGTAGCCGAAATGGTCCAGCATCTGACTGGCGGACCAGATGGCGGCCAGCGGATCGGCCAGACCCTGCCCCGCGATGTCGGGGGCGCTGCCGTGGACCGGCTCGAACATGGAGGGATACGTCCCCTCGGGGTTCAGGTTCGCGCCCGCCGCCAGCCCCAGGCCGCCGGAGATGGCCGCGCCCAGATCGGTGAGGATGTCGCCGAACAGGTTGGAGGTGACGACCACCTGGAACCGCTTCGGGTCCTTGACGAAGAACATGGACGCCGCGTCCACGAGGAAGTGCTGCGTGGGCACGTCGGGATACTCGGCGGCCACCTCATTGAAGATCTTGTCCCAGAAGACCATGGAGTAATTGAGCGCGTTGCCCTTGCTGATGCTGGTGACGCTCTTGTGCTCCTTCCGGCCCAGCTCGAAGGCGTAGCGGATGACGCGCTCGCAGCCCTTGCGGGAGAAGACGCCCGTCTGCAGCGCCAGCTCCTGAGGCGTATCTTTGAACAGCCACTCGCCCGCGCCGGCGTACTCGCCCTCGCTGTTCTCGCGGATGACGATCATGTCGATGTCCTCGGGCTTCACGTCCTTCAGCGGGGAGTCCGCGCCTTTGAGCAGCTTGACGGGGCGCAGGTTGACGTACTGGTCGAAGGCGTGGCGGATCTCCAGCAGCAGCCCCCACAGCGACACGTGGTCGGGCACGCCGGGATAGCCCACGGCGCCCAGATAGATGGCGTCGAACTTCGACAGCGTCTCGATGCCGTCCTCCGGCATCATGCGGCCGGTCTCCAGATAGTACCTGCAGCTCCAGGGGAAATAGGTGTACTCGAAGGCGAAGCCGCCCAGGGCAGCCGCCTTGTCCAGCACCTTGATGCCCTCGGCCAGGACCTCCGGGCCGATGCCGTCGCCGCCGATGACGGCGATCCTGTATGTTTTCATGGGTATCGCTCCTTCCGTTGATCGGTGATGGCTCTATTGTACACGTTTTTGTGAAAGCTGTACAGAGAAAACCTGCTGAAAGCGCAAAGTATTTTAGCGCTTTGTGGTGCTAAAGCATCTTTACAAATCGATTTTTCGGTGCTATAATCTCATCAAACGAAAATCAAAGCGTTGAAATGCGCAGACGAAGAGAGTAGCCGGTCCCGAAAGGCGCAGAGAGCCCCCGTTTTGGTGCGAGGGGGAGCGAGTAGGGGAGGGCGAAATACACTTCCGAGCAGCGGCCCGAACGAGTGATCCAGTAGGCGTCGACGGTACCCCGCCGTTACCGGGGAGGCATTTGATGGAATGTCGTGCGTAATCAGGTGGTACAAGGGTCTTGTCCTATTACGGGCGGGACCTTTTTTGTTACCCCAAAATCGTCACGGCGAAGAAATCCCTTACGGAAGGAAGGTGGACGGGCTATGAGCATAGCCGTGATGTTTCGATACCGACTCAGCAGGTAAACACACACAATCTACTTGAATGAGAGGATATCGAAAAATGAAAAAACAGCTTGCACTTCTTCTGGCCGCGCTTCTGGCGGCCCTGAGCCTGTCCGCCTGCGGCGCGGCCGAGACGCCCGCCGCCAATGTCGCCGTGGCCGCCGGGGACCCCGCCGTCCCCGAGGAGACCACCCATCCCGACGCCATCGTCATCGCTATCGAGAGCGAGCCCACCACCCTCAACCCCTACGATCACGCCGCCGTCGTCTCCGGCTACATGAACCAGCTGACCTACAACCGCCTGTTCCGCCTGAACATCGACACTCTGGAGCCTGAGCCCGAGCTGGCGGAGAGCTTCGAGGCCGTGGACGACGTCACCTGGGTCTTCAGGCTCCGGCAGGGCGTTCTGTTCCACGACGGCACCGAGATGACCGCCGAGGATGTCAAGGCCTCCATGGAATACGCCCGTCAGTTCACGTCCTCCAACCGCTACACGTCCTTCTGGACCGACGTGACGGTCAATGACAAATACACCCTTACCGTCACCACCGACGGCCCCTACGCGTTGATCCTCAACGATCTGGCCTCCAACGGAAACACCGTCGTGCCCAAGAGCCTCATCGACGCGGGCAACGACTTCAACCAGAACCCCATCGGCACCGGCCCGTATAAGTTCGTCAGCTGGACCCTGGGTGACAATCTGACCTTTGTCAAAAACGACGATTACTTCGATCGGGACCATATGCCCACGATCACCGACCTGACCTGGCGCGTCATCCCCGAGGGCTCCTCCCGCACCATCGCCCTGGAGAGCGGCGAGGTCGATCTCATCGTCGACGTGTCCTCCACCGACGTGGACCGCCTGCGGGCGAAGGATGACGTCACCGTGGAGGAGGTCGAGGGCACGCGCTTCAACTTCATGGCCCTCAACAATGAAAAGGCCCCCTTCGACAACGTCCTCGTCCGCCGGGCCATCAACTGCCTGGTCGACAAGCAGGCGGTCATCGAGGTGGCCGCCAACGGCCAGGGCGCGGTCTGCACCGGCATGCTCGCCAGTCCCTTCCCCGGCGTCACCGACGAGGGCGCCGACGAGCACAACGTCTCCCTGGCCCTGAGCCTCTTCGAGCAGGCCGGGGTCGATCCCACGCAGCTGAGCTTCACCTGCATGGCCTACACCGACGCCACCCGCCGGGCGGCCGAGGTGATCCAGGGCTGCCTGTTCGAGGCCGGCATCACCATGGACATCGAGTCCCTCGACTTCGCCGCCTGGCTGTCCCGCCTGCTGGAGGGCGATTACGAGACGGCCATCGCCGGGTACTCCTCCAGCGACGTGCTGACGTGCATCAAGGGCATGTGGCACTCCTCCTCCATCAACGCCGCCAACTCCGCCCGCATCAGCGACCCGGAGCTCGACTCGCTCATCGACCGCGCCCAGCAGACCATCGACGAAGACGCCCGTCTCACGCTGATCCGCCAGGTGTCCGTCCGGCTCAATCAGGCCTGCCCCGTGGTGCCGCTGTACACCTCCTCCGTCATCCGCGCCTTCGACAGCCGCCTGGGCGGCGCCGACGTCAGCGCCTCCGGCCTCATGCGCTGGCAGGACCGCGCTGGCAGTAGGGTTGCAACAGCGGCCGGAATGGTGTATGATAGAGCCATCTTGAATCGACAGGAGGA
>SVKN01000070.1 GCA_015068445.1 Oscillospiraceae bacterium
CCCGTCAGCGTGTAGCCTTCCCGCTCCAGCACGCTGCTTTCGGGAGGCGACGCAGTCGGTGCGACGGTATCTCCCGGCGCGATGTAGTTGTCACCCGTAGTAACGCCGTATCCGCCGTTATTGTCGAAGCGTACGATATAGTAGCCGCTCTCGTCGACGGGTTCCTCGGTGACGGTGCCGCTGCCGCCGATCGGTCCGACACTGATGAAGGAGGACCGATTGTTCACGACACTGTTATTCGTGAAGGTACCTGCATTGCGGATGATGGCGCCGTCGAGGTTATTGATCGTACCGTTGTTGACGACGGTGTTGAAGGAGAAGTTATCGAACCGCGTGCTGTTGGTGATCGTGCCGTTGTTGACGACGGTGCCGTATCCCAGCTCAGGATCGAAAGCCGGGTCGCCGTTGCAGAAGGAGGCCGTAAAGTTGATAGTGCCGTCGTTCGTGATTTGATTGTAATTCGTGGCTGTATAGGTCGTTTCCAGCGTGCCGCTGTTACGGATGATGCCGTGGTTCGTGAGGGTCTCCACCTTCAGCTCGCCCGCATTGTCGACAGTGCCGCCGTCATCATGCGCGCCGTTCGACAGGTCGCCGACTGAGAGATTCCGCAGACTGACTTTCGCTCCGGACGCGATCTCAAGTTTCTTGACATTGCTCATCCAGCCCAAGCCGGCCGAACCGTCGAGCTCGCCCTCAACAAAGAAACGGCCGTAGTTATGGACTTCGCCCGTCAGACCAAAATGACCGGTGTCCGTGACATGAACGCTGCTGGTGCTGTAGTTGTAAAGCATCGAGCCTCTGTTCAAGGAGAACGAGCCCTCGACGAGAAGATCCGCACCTTCCTGGATCGTCAGGCTCGTGCCATCAGCCGCACCCGAGGTCACGGTGAGCGATTCTCCGGCCGGAACGCGGAGCACGGAACCTGACGGCAGCGAGACATCGGAATCGATCTCCGCATCGGAAACAGCCGCAATGTACGGTTCAGCATCTGCCAGCGCCTGGTCGATATGCGACGAGGTCGCGTAAATGCGGTCAAGGGTGATCGTATCGTCGCCTGTCACGGTGACGGAGCAGTCTACCGACGTGCCGTTCTGGGTTTGCGTGACGGCTGCGCCGGAGGCGGCAGCGGCACCGAGGTCGTCAGCGAACACGGCGTAGTCCGCGTCGGGGGTCACGGTAAAGGCGAAGCTCTCGCCTTCCTTCACCTCGTACTGGCCGGAGCCGGACGTGACTTCTGCCAGGTCAGAGGAGATCGTGTAGCCGTAGCCGCCAGGCACGGTCACCGTGTATTTCGTATCCACAGGATCGGACGGCGTGCTCGGCGTCTCCCCGCTGGAGCCGGAGTCGCCGCCGTCATCCATGGGAACGCTGCTCTCGAAGACCTGATCCACGGCGTCTCCGCTCATGGATTCCTCTTCCTCCTCCAGCGCCTTTTCCATCTCCTGCTCAGCGCGGGCCTCCGCCTCGCGCTCCTTCTGTTCGAGCTCGGGCAGCATCGCCAGCAGCGCGGGCACGTCGATTGTTGGGACGTCCCGAATCACGGGATCGCACAGTCCTGTCTGATCCTCGGCCATCTCGCGCACGACGGTAACGGGCACGTCGTCATTCATGATCGCCTCTTTGATGAAATCGATCTCCAGCAGAGCGGGATCGGCAGAGGTGACGTTGGGATCTGGATCAAAATAGACGCGCTCGCCGCTGAACAGCTCCGTCACACGCGTTTCGCCCGTGTACGGGTTGCGGCACGTCACGATCACGTGTCCATGCATCAGTCCGACCTCGGTGGGCGTGACCCAGCCGTAAGAGCCGCGAATGCCCGTGACCATTGTAGAGGAACTGATATTCATCGTCTCGTCGGCTTTGAGCGGTCTTGTCACATTGAAGAACAGCTTGCCGCTGCTCAGCGTGACCTCCAGCTGCTTGCCGGACTGCTTCACATCCACCTTGGTGGAGGAGTCGAGCTTGACGACCTTCGCGTCGTCCAGACTGACGTACGCCTCGCTCTTGGTCCCGGTGGAGACCTTGTAGCCGTTGTACAGGCGCATGCCGGCGCGGATCGTCTGGGTCTTGCCCCCGGCGTTCAGGACGCTCACCGTGCCGCTGTTCTCCTCCAGCCGGATCGTGCCGCCCTTGGCGCTGTCGGCTGCGATGGCCATGAGACCGGCGCCCAACAGCAGTGATGCAATCAGGATCAGCGTGATGGCTTTCTTCATGGTAGTCACTCCCATCGTGTACAGTCTTGTCAGGATTATTGATGTCAGATGCTTCAAAGCGTGATGACTTCCCCTTCGTACCCGAAAGCGGCGCCAGGGAATATCCGATCGATCTCCGCAGACGCTTCGTTCAGTACGTCGTCCGTGTGGCGGGGATCATGGTGAACGATGCGCAGCGCCTTCGCACCGCAGGCTGCGGCAAAGCGGGCCGCCATGGTCCAGGTATTATGTCCGAAGCCCGCGCAGTCGCGCCACTCCGCATTGCTGTATTGCCCGTCGCACAGCAGCAGATCACAGCCGCGGGCAAACGAAGTCAGCTCCGGCAAAAGCGCGTCCGTCAACGTGCAGTCCGTCAGCACAGCGACCGTCTTGTCGCGGCTCCGTACCCGCAGCAGCGACACGCCGCCGGGGTGGACGCCCTCCATGGAATCGACCGTCAGACCGCCCAGCTTCAGCTCAGAGGGCAGTTCACGCCAGCAGATCTCCGTAGGGAGCCTTTCCGGTCCCACAGGCCACAGCGGCGGCGAAAAAAGGCGGCTCACCTGTCCGAGCGTATCGAGACCGTCCCGTGTTGCGGCGTAAACGTCCATCCTCCCGCCGGGCCTGAGCAGATAGGGACACATGGGCAGGCCGATCAGATGGTCTGCGTGAGCGTGCGTCAGAATCAACGCCAGCTGCTCCTCATCCAGCACCCTTCCGCTGAGCCTCACGAGACCGCTGCCCGCGTCGATGAGCAGCCGCTGCCCGGCGAGCTCAAGCATGATGCAGGTCGTCGCGCCGCCGTACTGTCCGTAATCCGTGCCGCTCACCGGCACGCTTCCGCGCACGCCCAGCAGTGTGACTTTGTCGCTTCCCACGTCGATCCGCCCCCTGTCGATGCTCCAATTCAGTCTTATTTTTTCTGATTATATCACACTGTAATGTCAAATACAACCAATCGCTTCGCTCAAGTATCCGCAATTTTGCAGCAGATTGGATAGAAAGACCGGTTTTCTGCGTATATCAGCATTATAGCGCGTTTTCAAAGCGTGACGTTACCCCCGGAGGCAGGTATTGACAGGCAGAAAAACGGCGCCGGCCGTGATTGGCCGGCGCCTGGTGCTTTAACTCAGTCTGCCGCTTTCGATGGTGTAGGCGCGGCCCGCTACGGCGAGGGTGCTCTTTCGGTGAGAGACGAGCACCACGGACCGTCCGGATTCCGAAGATTCCTCGCGGAGCGCTTTGAGGATCACGCCCTCATTGAGGCTGTCGAGATTGCTCGTCGGCTCGTCCAGCAGCAGCAGCGGCGCGTTGTGGAGAAACGCGCGGGCAAGTCCGATGCGCTGCTTTTCGCCGCCCGACAGCGTATCGCCCAGCTCGCCCGCCTTTGTATCATAGCCCTTCGGAAGCGTGAGGATGAAGTCGTGAATGCTCGCCTTGCGCGCGGCATTCTCCACTTCTTCATCCGAAGCGTCGAGTCTGCCGATGCGGATGTTGTCGCGGATGGAGACGTTGAACAGATCGGTATCCTGGGTCATATAGCTCTCGAGCTTCCGCAGGTGTGCGGTCTCGATCTCGCCGACGTCGATGCCAGACACGCGTACAGAGCCCCTCGGCGCGTTCCAGAACCGCATGAGAAGCTTGAGCAGCGTTGATTTGCCGCTGCCGCTTTTGCCCGTGACAGCGACGCCGCGGGTCATCCCCTCGCCCGTTCAAAGGTCTCCAGATGACTTTTGTAGAGCTTCGTTGCGCGTAACCAGTCGTTCAGCCGATCAGAGCTTCTGGCAAAGAAAAACGCCGCCGCCAGCAAAAACGGCGTCGTCGGCAGAACAGGAAGCACTGCGCCGACCGCGCTCAGATCGACGCAGACGACGCCCAGAGCTATGAACAACCCGCGCACAGCCCGCGAGCGGCTCTTATTCCGGACATCCACATGATGGTCATTTCCGTTCTTATCGTGATCTCTCTCGTGTTAGTTTACGCTAACTATTCTATCACATCCTTTTCTTCTTCACAACCTGTTTCATACAAAAAGCCCCCTGCGGAAAACAACAGGGGGCTGATATGCTTACAGAACGTTCGACAAATACCAAAATAGCACCATGGCCAGCGTCAGCAAAATCAGAATAGCAATGATCCTGAGGTGGCGCTTCCATTCGGCGTACACTGTGGCGATGAACTCGCGGACGAACGCGTTGACCCAGAAATAGCTGCGGGTCCCGCTGCCGATCCCTTCGGCGCGGATCCCCTGCTGCTCGGCGATGATGCCGGAGCGGAACACGTGATAATTCGTGGTAGAGAAGGCGATCTTTGGGTCCTCGATCCCTCCCGCCCGGATCAGCTCAACGGAATTGCGGAAGTTTTCGTACGTATTGACCGAACGGTCCTCCGTGAGGATACGGTTCTCGGGAACGCCCGCCTCGATCAGATAATTGCGGATCGCCTGTCCCTCGGGCATGATCTCATCCGCGCCCTGCCCGCCGGAGGGCACGAAGACGATATCCTTTCCCGTCGCCTCCTTCTGCATGCTTGCAAATGCCAGCGCCCGGTCCGCCCTGCCTTTGAGCAGCGGCGTCAGCGTGCCGTCTCTGCGGATCTGGCTGCCGAGGATCAGGATATAGTCCTTATCAAAAGTCGGGATGTGCTTCACCGCCTTGACGGCCAGGACGACCGTGCCCCAGAGGATGCACTCCAGATACGAAACGGCGATGAGGACGGTGCTCGTCACAGCCATTTCGATATACATCGCGGCGCCGCGCTCGTTGTGGACGTCCACCAGCGTCGTGCGCTGGAGGAACTCCGACAGGACGTGGGGAGCGATGGAGCAGAAGCAGACGAACAGCCCCACCATCACGCCGAGCATGTTGCGCCAGCTGTATCCCTCCCTGCGCATCAGCTGGATATTGCTGATCGTGACGAGGACCGAGACGATAAAGGCGACGGGCAGGCCGAAAAACGACGCCGCAGACGCCGCGCTCAACGATACGCGCGCCGTATCCACCAGACTGTCGTTGGTCAGAAGCGCCGGGAGCTGCTGCAGCAGCATCATTGAAAGAAAGATGAACCAGCCGAGGTTGCGGACATTCCGGTAGCGGAAAAGCGTCCGTTTGATCCCGGTGCGGTACTGAACGAACAGATATACGAGCAGCAGCGCGATATAAAGCTCTGTCAGCACGGGGATGATCCGCGAGCCGGTGGACCGGCCGAAAAAGTTGTTCACAGTGATCACGCCGAACGCGTGGACGTATACGATCTCCATGGCGCCCGACTCATCGGGGGAAACGACGTGGACATATGCCCTGCCGCGGGATACGGAGCGCAGGTCCAGAAGGAGCGCATCGCCCTCCAGTCGTTTGTTCTCAACGGCGATGATCTCGCGGTCCTGGTCGATCGAGACGTCGTAGTCCCCGGCATCGTCGAATCCGCCCCAGGCGCGGATCTCAAGCGTATACGTCCCGCCAAGCAGGATCACCGCCGCCGCACCGAGGATGATATAAACGATCCCGATGATCAGAAGCGATTTTTTGTCGAGCTTCATGCTTGTCCTCTCTTCCCCTGCAGCGGGATCGTGATCGTCACCTTCGTGCCGACGTCTGCCGTGCTCTCGACCACCAGAGTGCCGCCGCACATGGATTCGATACGCTCGCGTACGTTGCGCAGGCCCACGTGCTCCTCGCTGAGGCTGTCCAGCTTCTGCGCCTCGAAGCCGACGCCGTTGTCCTCGACGACGATCTTGTGGCCGTCCTCCGCGCGGTACGTGACAACGCGGACGATCCCCTTGTCACGGATACGGACGCCGTGGGAGATGGCGTTCTCCACCATGGGCTGGACGGTCAGCGGCGGGAGCTCAAAATCATCGTCGCCGATGTCGTATTCCACCCGGACGTTATCAAAGCGGACCATTTCGATGTCGGCGTAGAGCTGTGTGTGCTCCAGCTCCTGCCGGAAAGGCACGCAGCCCTCGACGTTGAGGCTGTAGAGGTTGCGCCGCAGGTACCCGGCGAACTTGGTGGCGACATCCTCCGCCTTGATAGGGTCGATGCGGCAGAGCGAGGTGAAAGCCGTGATAGTGTTAAACAGGAAATGCGGCTGGATCTGCGTCATCATGATGCGTATGCGCTGCTCCGCCTGGAGGTCGCGCTCGTGCTCGCGGACGAACTGCAGATGCAGCCAGATGTAGTAAAAGAGGCTGCAGGTGATAACGGCCATGGTCAGATACGAGATGGTGCACCGGGCGTTTTCGTGGAAGGTGTCCATATAGACCGACGCGACGATGAGCCCGGCGTTGAACTGCGGGATAAACAGCTCCATCTTCCCCAGCTTGCCGTAGCGGCGGATGGTCTGCACGACGAGGGCCACCAGCAGAAAGGCGCTGACGATATGGCTCGTAAAGCCCAGCGGGCCGCGGTGAAAGACGTTGACATCGGAGATATAGAAGCTGAGCGGCGAGACGAGCGCCGTCAGATAGACGAATGCATTGACGCCCACCAGGACGCGCGCCAGCAGATGAGTCGACTGCTCGTCCACGATATAGAAATACAGCAACAGGATCACAGGGCGCAGGCTGTAGCCGATGATGACCGAGATCGTCCTGATCAGCACGTGGGGCTCTGTGTGCGAAAGGGCGAACTCCACGCGGTTCTGGATCATCAGGGCGAAGATCGCCAGGGCGATGAGGTAAAAGATGCGCTTGTGCCTGCGGCTGATATAGGCGTCCACCGACACGGAAAAAACGAGCCCTACCAGCTGCAGCAGCAGGAGCAGGACGATGACCATATTCAGGCTCACGGCGGCGCCTCCCTTCTTCAGAATGGATACCACCTTATTATACGAAAGCGGCGGCGCTTTTGCAAGCGCCGCCTGGGCGTGTCGACAAAGCGACACGCTTCGAAGGAAGACCGCTCCGCTGGGTCTTCCTTCGAGTTCTCTCGCGCTAATCGCACTTCGCTCCGCTCCATTTGGTCGGCGCGAGTGCTCGCTTTGCTCGCTGTTAAGGTGTTTTTTGTCGGCACATGTCCGTCAAAAAACGGTTTGATGCTGAGCGCTTGCGCACTCATGTTCAAAATAACTCCGTCTACAGCCTTCGGCGGCGCTTTTGCAAGCGCCGCCGTTCACGGGATCGATGATTTATTCGATAGTCAGGATATCCGCAAATCCGGTGAGCTCGAACACGTCCATGACGACCTCGTTGACGTGCTTCACGGTCATGCCGTCCTTGGCGCTCATGGTCTTGTGCGCGAACAGAAGCACGCGCAGACCGGCGGAGGAGATGTAGTCCAGATCGGCGAAGTCCAGCGTCAGGCTCCTGACGTCGTCCATGGACTCCCGAAGCTCCTTTTCGAGCTCCGGAGACGTATTGGTATCGAGACGGCCCTGCAGCGCTACCGTCAGGGCGTCGCCGTTGTATTCCTTGGTGATGGTCATATTCATTCTCCCTTCAGATCGTTGTCCCCTGTCGGGCCCTTGTATTCAAGGCAGAGCATCGTCAGATCGTCGAACTGCTCGGCGTCCTTGACGAACTCATCCACGGCTTTGCGCACGTTTTTCAGCACGTCCATGGGCTCGGCCTCCGGCTGGCGGTTCAGCGCCTCGATCATGCGCTCGGTGCCGAACAGCTCCTGCGCGTCGTTGGTCGCCTCGGGCACGCCGTCAGTGTAGACGAACAGCTTCGCGCCGGGCTCCAGCTGCACCTCATACTCCTTGTACTTCGTGCCCTCCATGCCGCCGATGACGAAGCCGTGGCGGTCCTTTAACAGCTCGAAGCTGCCGTCGGGCCTGCGGAAGACCGGGTACTCGTGGCCCGCGTTGGAGCACGTGAGCTTGCCGGTGGACAGCTCCAGGATGCCCACCCACACGGTGACGAACATCTCGGCCTCGTTATTAGAGCAGATAGCCTGATTCGTCTTGGTGAGGATCTCGGCGGGCGAGCCGCCCAGCATGGCGACGCTCTGGAGGATGATCTTGCTCGCCATCATGAACAGCGCGGCGGGCACGCCCTTGCCGGAAACGTCGGCGATGACCATGCAGAGATGGTCGTCGTCGATGAGGAAATAGTCGTAGAAATCGCCGCCCACTTCCTTGGCGGGATCCATGCTGCCGATGACGTCGAAGTCCTTCCGATCCGGGAAGGCGGGCACGATATGGGGCAGCATGGCGCCCTGGATCTGAGTGGCCAGGGACAGCTCTGCGCCCAGGCGCTCCTTTTCGGCGGTGACGGTCTTGACGGTCTCAAGATACTCCACGGTCTTGTGCGAGACGTTGGCGAAGGACTGAGCCAGCTCTTCGACCTCGTCCCCGGTGCGGAAGGTATCCTCCATTTTGAACTCGAGATTCGTCTCGCTGAGCTCCGCGATGCGCGTGGCGATGGTATTGAGGGGCTTGACGATGCGCTTGCCCATGAAAAGCGCGCCAAGCTGCATGGCGATCAGCAGCACCGCAATGATGATCCAGACAAGCCTCTGCCCTGTTTTGCTCTGGCTGCGGTAGGTCGTGACAGCCTCCATCTGGATGGATTGAAAATCCTGTTCCAGCTGACGGGTGGGCTGTTCGGCGCTCTCCACGCTGTAGCCGGCGAGGATCGTCCAGCCCACGGTTTCCATGGGGACGCCGATCATGTAGTACCGGCCGTCGGGCAGGGTGACCATGCGCACGTCGGTCTTGGCCTTCTGCGCGTCGGTGATGAGCGCGGCCAGCTCCTTATTGTCACTGCCGCGCAGGTCGATGGCCACGGCGGAGTTGATGGGTCGGAAAATGCCGTGATCCTCATCCGCGGGGGCGACGACCACGTGGCCGCTCTGGTTGACGACGACGAGGAACGCGCCGTCGTGCGTCGATTCGTTGACGGCCTGCTGCATGTCATGTAGGAAGACGTCGGATCCGGCGACGCCCAAAAGCGTCCCCTGCTCGTCGTACACGGGCAGGGCGCATGTGACGCACAGGTCACCGGTGCGGCGGTCGTACTCGACGTCGGAAAAGGTCAGCTTGCCCGCCTGGACCGCCTGGCGGTACCAGTACCGGTTCGTGGCGTTGTAGGCCACAAAAGAGCCGTCGGCAGCGATCCAGTTGCCTGGAACAGTGTCGGCCATGAGCGTGGCGCCCTCCGGGAGGGTGAACCAGATGTTGTCCGAGTCATAAGACTTGCAGAGGTAGACCATCAGATCCGACAGGTTCGCCAGGACGCCCAGCTTATCGTCGACGGTCTCCGGTTCGAGACCTTCGGTAAAGAGGGCCTTGACGAACAACTCACCGTCGTAGGCAGCGTCGGGCCGCTGCCACTGGACGCGCTTGACGGCGTCCGGGTCGGTGAGCAGCTCCCGGGCGATATCGCCCAGCAGGTTCACACGGGTGGACACGGCGCGGAACAGAACATCGGTCATTTTTGCTTCGAGATCGGTGATGCGGTCCATGTTCTGTTCGATCACCGTATCGATCACGGCGGCGGTGGTGCCCGTGACGGTCGCCAGCTGACGCTCGTTGGTCGTCTGAGTCAGATCTGTGAGGACCTTGTTCTGCGTCAGCATAGACGCGATGAACACAGCCGCCACCAGGATCATGGAGATCATGACGAGCGACACGACCTTGCTCTCGATGCCGCCGATCACAAGCTTTCTGAACTTTTTCACGGACTTCACCTCGCCCTGTCGCTGGTTTGATTGATGATCGGGGGCCCTTAAGGCCCCCGATGAAGCGTTTTTTTAGAAGGGACCGCCGATCTGGGGCTGAACATTCTGATCGAGCTCTTCGCCCTGCTTCTCGCCCTGCTTTTCGGCCTGATTGACGGCCTCGGGCTGATTGTTCTGCTTCTGGGCCTCGGCCTCCTCGCGCGCCTCGCGGCGATCCTCCATTTCGGAAGTGATGTTGTTGAAGACGCGCTGGGCGCCGTTTTGCGTTTCGAGCATCTTCAGCTGGCCTTCAACGTATCCCACGCCAGATGAGTATGCATCATGAAGCTTTTCATCCATGATAT
>SVKN01000071.1 GCA_015068445.1 Oscillospiraceae bacterium
ATCCCGAATGGGTCGATCCCGTCTCCGTCAACTACCGCGGCTATGACGTCTGGGAGCTGCCTCCCAACGGACAGGGCATCGTGGCGCTGATGGCGCTCAACATCCTCAAGAACTTCGAGCCCTCCGCAGGCGACGCCATGAGCTTCCACCGCGAGATCGAGGCCATCAAGCTGGCCTTTGCCGACGCCCAGAAGTACGTCACCGATCCCCGTGCCATGGAGGTCAAGGTCAGCGACCTGCTGTCGCCTGCCTACGGTCTCGAGCGCTCCAAGCTCATCGGCGACCGCGCCATCCTGCCCCAGTGCGGCAAGCCCGTCAACTCCGGCACGGTTTACCTCTGCGCCGCCGACGGCGAGGGCAACATGATCTCCTATATCCAGAGCAACTTCCGCGGCTTCGGCTCCGGCGTCGTCGTCCCCGGCACGGGCATCGGACTGCAGAACCGCGGCCTCGGTTTCAGCCTTGACCCGACCCACGTCAACTTCGCCGTTCCCGGCAAGCGGCCCTATCACACCATCATCCCCGGCTTCCTGACGAAGGACGGCGACGCCGTCGGTCCCTTCGGCATCATGGGCGGCAACATGCAGCCCCAGGCCCACACCCAGGTCATGCTGGACATCATCGACAAGGGCATGAACCCGCAGGCGGCCCTGGACGCCCCGCGCTGGCTGTGGAACGAGGGGATGAAGGTCTCCTTTGAGCCGCACTTCCCCGAGTATCTGGTCGACGCGCTAAAGCGCCGCGGCCACGATATCGCCATCGAGCTGAACCCCGGCGCCTTCGGCCGCGGTCAGATCATCTTCAAGACCGGCAAGGGCTCCCTGATGGGCGCCACCGAGCCCAGGTGCGAAGGCGCCTGCGAGGCTTGGTAAAATCAACTGCACACAAAAAAGAGCAGGCGTTTGCCTGCTCTTTTTCTGTCCCGGGATCAGTCGAACCGCACGTCCAGCGGCGCGGTGAGCGCCAGACGGTTGTAAGTCTTCTGCAGCTGCGCGCCCGTCAGGACGGAGTTCGTATAGTCGCCGCAGTACAGCGGCCCGGTTTCATCATAGACTGCCAGCGTGTACATCGTCTCGCTGTCTCCGTGCATCATAACGCTTTTCGCGGCGGCCACCGCCAGTCGGCGCCCGTCCCAGTCGAAATCGCCGACGGAGGAAAAGCTGCTGAAATTGTTCGTCAGATCGAAGGGCTCGCCGTCCTCCGCCTGTATGAGAAGGGAAGAGACGATGCGCTCATGATACCCGTCGGGCTCCTCCGTCAGGAACGAGAACCGCGCGTTGTCGAAGACGGCGAGCACGCCGCACTCGTTGACGTAAACGCCTGAAACGATCCTTTCCGGCGTATCGAACGTCAGCTCCTGCAGGACAGTCCCCGATTTGTCGATCGCCTGCATCAGAAGATCATTCTCCCGTTTCGTGAACAGCAGCAGCTTGTCGAGCCCCGCGGATATGCTGAGGTGCGACGCCTCGATCCCGTCGTCCGGGAAAGGAAAGACATTGTCGATCTTGAGCGACCCTGTTTCATTGTCTTGCGTGACCCGGTAGATGCCCGCGCCGCCTTTCACATGACTGAGATCGACCGGCTGCCTGCGTTGCTGCCATGCTTCCGAATCGGGATCGATCACGATGAAGGACGGCGCGAAGGTGAAATAGACCGATTCTTTATCGCTTGCGGCATACAGGTCGATCTGCAGCTCGAGATTCGTCCGGCTCTCCAGCTCCACCACCTTGCCCTCGCCGTTTTTCGTCAGCGTGATCGTCAGCGTATGCTCCGGCAGGACGGGGATGCGGAAGTAGTCGTTCAGCTGTTCCTGGGAGCGGTCGTCCACCAGATATTCCATCTGCCGGGAAAAGAGATGGTACTGAAGGTAATAATAGTCGTAATAGTCGGTCACGCGCACGGTCTCCTTCCGCGTTTCGCCGGGAGCGGTGCGGGAAGCAACGTCGATCGCGCAGCGGAGCATCATGCTCCGGTCTTCGTCTTCCGTCAGATCGGAGCCGGAGGACGTCATGCTGTAATTGCTTTCCAGATACGCCCCCGACCAACCGGTGTCGTAGCGTACCCGTGTTGAGCTGCCGCGCCCCGTCTGGTTGAAGCGGAACGTGCTTTCGCCCGCCGGCTCGCCGCCCATGCGGCACAGCGTGTCCCAATACAGATGACTGTCATAGTTCACCTTCATCGCCACCGAAATGCCCTCCGGCGCCTCGGTCCTGACGTAGGCGCGTGTTTCGGTAAACGTCACCTGATCCTGCTGTGCCCGCAGGTCCAGTGTCGCCCGGACCATCCCGGCCGACAGCGCCAGCAGCAGCGCCAGAAAGAGACATACCTGCCTATACATCATGGTCCTCCTGTTCCGTCAGCTTGTACAGCGCCTCGCCCACGCGGTCGGCGCGGTAGCCGTAAGCGCTCTTGATGAAGTCGGTGAGCCGTACGCCCTGCTCGTCCAGCGCGGAGGACGCCACGTCGGACGCGACCTTGCCTTCCCGCAGCACCACGGCCCGGGAGATGAACGGCTCCACCTCCTCGATCAGATGGGTGGACAGCAGGATCGTCTCTGTAGGCTCAAGGATGCCCACGAGGACCTTGTAGAAATCCTCGCGGTTGAAGATGTCGTTGCCCGCGAAGGGCTCATCCATCAGGATATAATCCGCGCCCTGGCTCAGCGCCAGAATGACCTCGAACTGGTTTTTCTGTCCCGTGGACATCTGCCGCAGCAGGCGGTGCGCAGGCAGGGAAAAGAACTCCATCAGCGCCCTGTACCGCTCGTCCCGGAAGCGGGGAAAATGCATTTTATAGAAATCCCGGTGCCCCGCGGCCGTCAGGTCGGGGAAGAAAGAGTGCTCGCTCGTTGCAAAGGACAGCCGCTCGATATTCTTCCGCGTGATCTTCTCGCTGTCCAGCGTGATGGAGCCGGAGCAGGGAAGAAGTCCCAGGATGCATTTCATCAGCGTCGTTTTGCCCGCGCCGTTTTCCCCGAACAGCCCGACCAGCTCGCCGGGCCCGAGCGTCAGATCGACCTTGTCCAGCGCGCGCTTGAAGCCGTAATTCTTCGTCAATTCTCTGATCTCGATCATTTTGCACCTCCGAACAAAGCGGCCATCAGCTTCTGCAGCTGGCCGGGCCTCAGGCAGACGGCCGGCGTTTTCACCATATACCAGATATAACAGGCCGCCGTCAGACCGAGCATGGTCAAAAGGATGACGGCGAGCCCGAACAATGGAAATGCCAGACACCGCCGGGGCAAGTCGCCCCGGTCCGGCAGCCTGCGCATCAGATAGATGCTCTTGCTGCCCTGATAGTGGTACAGCAGGTGATACCCTGCCGCCAGCAGCATCATCGCTGCCAGCACGGCAAACAGAACCTCGCCACCCTCCAGCTGTAGGTGGAAGTCCTCCATCATCGCGCCCTCGCGCAGCACACGCCGGGGCGATTCGTACCACTTGAATAGAACGTAGTAATCATTTCCATACAATACGGAAAAGTGCAGCAGGAAGTAAACTGCAGATGAAATGAGCCCGAACAGGAAGAACCGCACCTCGCGTTTCCAGCCGAACCCCGCCGGGAAGTACCGCTCCCACTTCATACGCTGCCGCCTCCGTTCCAGTCGATGGCGCAGGCCGCCGTCAGCATGATCAGCATCGCGCAGAGGAACATCCCCGCGCCGAAGCTCCCCATATCCGCAGCGAACATCCGCGCCGCCAGCGCCGCCGCGAGGATGGCCGAATAGGCGATCTTGCCGCTGTAGCGCTGCTTGAAGGAGAAAAACGAAGCGGAGGTCCCGAGACACATGCACAAAACAGCGTTCCGTACCAGCCTGCTCCACTCCTCCAGCGGCACGAGGCTGTGGAGAAAGTCGCTGAGGTAAAACGACAGCATCAGCCCCTGATTCCCCGCTGCGTCGCCGAAGCGCGTGCCCATGAACCACGAACCGAGGAAGCGGCAGAGGACTGCCTCGAACAGCAGCAGAAGCGCGATGCACAGCGCGTTGTATCCGGCCTGCAGCAAGGCGATCATGCGGTCATCGACTGCCAGCCGCCCCAGCGTATAACTGCTTTTCCCGGAAAAATCGCACCCGTGGAGATACAGCACCGTGCAGACGAGAAGCAGCGTGACGCTGAAAGCAAGCGACAGATGCGCGTTCTCCACCACGTCTGCGAAGGAGGGATATACGATCATTTCCCGGTAAGACGTCTCATAATAGATCGGGTACGCCCACACGTCCGCGGCGCTCAGCGTGCGGGCGAACAGCGCCGCCTGCGCCGCGCCGGAGATCAGCAGGATCAGCAGCAGCGGCAGCAGCGTCGCGCGCAGCGCCGGATAAATACAGGATAACGCCCGTTTCATGCGTCCTCACCCTCCTTCGGTTCCATGTCCCACAGGCTCGTTATGGCCTCTACGGCGTCCTGACGCGTCATGCCCATCTGCTTCATGGCGGCGATGGCCTCCATGGCCTGATGGAGCGTCAGCTCCTGCCGAACGGTCTCGATGGCCGCCGGCGTCACAGTGACGAGGCTCTTGGCCCCCGGGGTAGAGGCGATCAGCCCCTCGTCCTCCAGCAGCCGGTACGCCTTCTGCGCCGTGTTGGGGTTGACGCCCAGCAGCGCCGACAACATGCGCCGCGACGGCAGCTCGTCGCCGTCCGCGATCGCGCCCGACACGACGCCGCGCTTGATGAATAAAATGATCTGGCGATAGATCGGCGTCTCGCCGCTGGGGCGGAACGCGTCGAAGGAGACCATGGCCTCACCTCCCGACTGTATTAGTCAAGTAGTACGGTTTGACTGTATTATACCCATAGTACAGTTTCCTGTCAAGCGCCTTTGAAAGATTAATTTATTTTGAATAACTGATATTTAGCTTGATAAATTAAATGAACTGTTGTACAATACGTTCAGATAAATCTAAACAAAATCTAAACAAGGAGGTGCGCCATGTCTCAGCCCAAGCAGCGGGAGAAGGACCGCGACCCTTATGACGCCATCCGCCCCTGGTCGGCCATCACCCATGCCGTCGGCGCCGCGCTGACGCTTCTGTGCACGATCTGGCTGCTCCGCGGTTCCGCGGGCGACACGCGGAAACTCGTGGGCTTCGCCGTCTACGGCGCGTCGAACCTGTGCCTCTACGTTGCCTCGACGCTCTATCACTGCCTGCGAACGTCGGTGCAGGGGAGGGTGGCGCTGAAAAAGTACGATCATATCTCCATTTATCTGATGATCGCCGGGACATACACGCCCATCTGCCTCGTGATGCTCGGGACCGTCGGACGCTGGCTGCTGATTGTCATCTGGGCCGTCGCCCTGGCCGGGTCCGTGATGACCCTCTTCTGGGTCACGTGTCCCCGTTGGGTCTCGTCCACGTTCTATATCGCCATGGGCTGGATTGCCGTGGCCGCCATCTATCCCATCTGGAAGGCCGTCGGCTGGAAGGGCGTGTCCATGCTCCTCGCAGGCGGACTGATCTACACCGTCGGCGGCGTCCTCTACGCCCTCAAATGGCCCGGCCGCCACAACCCCCGCTTCGGCTGTCACGAGATCTTCCACGTCCTCATCCTCCTCGGCTCCGCCGCCATGTTCCTCATGGTCGCGACCGTCGTATTGCCCGCGTAAGAAAAAACGCCTGCTTCGGCAGGCGTTTTTCATGTGCTTGACTTATCTGCAGAACTTCTCCACGTATCGGTCGAAGGCCTTGCGGATGACCTCCACGGCCTCGTCGCGGCCGTGGACGCCCTCGACCTCGGCGTCCTTGTCGGGTTCGAGGTATTTGTACACCGTGAAGAAGTGGCTGATCTCCTCCGACAGGTGTGCGGGCAGCTCCGATAGATCGTGGTAGCAGTTGTACATCGGGTCCTCAAAGGGGATCGCGATGATCTTCTCGTCGTGGAAGCCGCCGTCGCGCATGGCGATATAGCCCACGGGGTACACGCGCACGAGGCTCATGGGCCGGATCGGCTCGCTGCAAAGCACCAGCACGTCCAGCGGGTCGTCGTCGCGCTCGAAGGTGCGGGGGATGAAGCCGTAGTTGGCCGGGTAGTGGGTCGAGGTGTACAGGATGCGGTCCAGACGCAGCGCACCTGTCTCCTTATCAAGCTCGTACTTGTTTTTGGAGCCCTTCTCGATCTCGATCACGGCCAGAAAGTCCTCGGGCTGCATACGGGAGGGGCGGATGTCGTGCCACAGGTTCATGCTGATCCATCCTTCCTATTTTGATTTCCCTGGGGTAAGCTATTATACCATACCCGCGAAAAGCGGGCAAGTGGGCCGGACCGTCTTTCCGCGGCTGCGATTATGTGATATACTATCCCCAAAAGAAATCATTATACGGGGAGGTGAGCCCTTGACGACGAAGACACGAGCAGTCCGCACCATCGTGCGGCTGGGAGTGCTGTATCTGTTGACGTCGGTGTTCTTCGTGCTTACGTCGGGTACGGTCTTTCTGCGATATCAGTCGACTTTCTGGTTCATGCTCCTGTCTCTCATGCTGCTGCTCTATTTCTCCGAGCGTATCATCGACCCTGCGATCCGCCGTCTGCTGATGGCGGTCGCATCGCTGATGACCTTCTGGATCGTCCTGCGCGGTGCAAAGTATATCGCCTTTACAGAGACGGAGTTCATTGCCCGTCACCTGTGGTACCTCTATTACGTACCGATCCTGCTTATCCCGCTTCTGAGCTTCTTCACCGCCCTGTACGTCAGCGGGCGGCGGGGGAAGAGCTTTCTGATCCCCGTTTGCTCGTCAAGCTGCTTTACCGCCGTATTGCTTCTGTTGATCCAGACGAACGACCGCCATCAGCTGGCGTTCCGCTTTCGGCCGGGCTTTGCGGACTGGGACGGAACATATGTCCGCGGGCCGGTTTTCATACTGGCCTGCCTGTGGATCGCCGTGCTGGTGCTGGCGATGTTCCGCATCCTGTTCATTCACTGCCGCCTGTCGGCCAGCCGCAGGCTGATCTGGGTGCCGCTGCTCCCTGCCTTTTTCGGCAGTTTCTATAGTATCATTTATGCTTTCGGCCTCTGGCCGCAGATCAACGGGGATCTCATCGGCGAGTTCCCGGAGTCCGTCTGCTTCTCCATTGCCGGCGTGTGGATGGGACTCATCCGCATCGGCCTGATCCCCTGCAACCACGGCTATGGCCGGCTGTTCGAGATCAGCGACCTGGCCGCCCAGATCGCCGACCGCAGCGGCCGCGTGATCTACCGCAGCGCCACGGCGCAGGCGCTCGCGCCGGAGCAGATGAAGTCCATCACCACGGTGAGCCTCGATGAGGATACCCGCCTCCACCGCAGACCTGTCCAGGGCGGCTTCGTCTACTGGCAGGACGACGTCAGCGAGCTCAACCGCATCAACCGCAGGCTGGAGGAGTTGGGCGAGCAGCTCAACGAGGAGACGTCGTTTTACCGCCTGGAAAATGCGCTCCGGGAGGAGCGCGCGCAGATCGAGGAGAAGGACCGCGTGTACGACGCCATCGCCGCCCGCGTGCTGCCCCAGTCCCGGGAGATCGCCCGTCTGTGCCGGGAGGCCGGGGAGGACGAGAGCCGCTTCGCGCCCTGCATGGAGCAGGTGTGTCTGCTGGCCTCCTACATCAAGCGCTGCGCCAACCTCTGCCTGCTGGCGGCCCACGAGCCTGCGGTCAGCAGCGCCGAGCTGCAGCTGGCCCTGCACGAATCGCTGATGCATCTGCGAGAGAAGGGCATACCGACCTCCGAGCGGTCCGTCAGTCCCGCGATGCTGCACGGCGGCAGCGTCGTCGAAGCGTATATCCTCTTTGAAACGCTGTTGGAGCAGGCGCTGCCCGGGCTGAAGGGCGTCCAGACGTCGCTGGAGGGCGACCGCCTGCGCATCGCGCTGGAGGGCGCGGAGATACGACTGCCGTACGGCTGCCTCGCCGATCTGACGACGGAGGACGGCTCCAGCTACGTGACGCTGACGCTGGAAAGAGCGGGTGAGCCGTCATGACGATGCCCTTCGCTTCGCTTCCCGTCCGGCTGCAGAATACCGTCTGCTTCTGGGCGATGCTCGTCTGTCTGATCAGTATGGCGGACGCCATGCTGTTCCGGCGTCAGCGCAGACGCGCGCTGTGCGCCCTGAGTACCGTCCACTTCTTTGCCGGATTCATGTGCGTTTACCTTTGCCTCGCGCTGAGAGAAGCGCGGCTCACGCACGGCTTTACCTCCGAGGCCGCGCTGACACATATCCCTGCGTGGTGCGTCGCTGTGCCGTTGGGCGTGATGACGCTGGCTGGGGCGCTGCTCTACCGGAACGTCCGGCGCTGGCGCAGGGACCATATCACCGCCGCCTCCATCAAGGAGAGCATCGACAACCTGCCCGCCGGCGTCTGCTATTATCTCGACGAGGGCCGCTGTATGCTCGTCAACCACCGCATGAACGAGATCGCTCTGCAGATGACGGGCCGTCAGCTGCAGAACGGCGCGGCGCTCCGGGAGCTCGCCGAAAAGGAGCCGGTCCATCTGCTGCCGGACGATACGGCCGTCACCTTCCGCCACCGTCTGCTGGAGCTGGACGGCGCGCCGCTCCACGAGTTGATCGCTGACGATATCACCGAGCTTCACCGCCGCGCCGAGCAGCTCCGCCGCGACAACGAGCGCGCCCGCCGCCTCAGCGAGAGCGTCCGCGCCTATGGCGAGACCATCGCCGACACCGTGCGCCGCAACGAGATCCTGCAGGCCAAGATCAGCATCCACGACGAGATGAACCACCTGATCCTCGCCACGCGCCGCGCCGTCGACGGCCCCGCCGACCCTGTGGAACGCGCGGAGACGCTGCGTCTCTGGCAGCGTCAGGCGCTGCTCCTGTGCCGCGAGGCTGACGAGCGGGAGCACAGCAATGTCGTCTCTGACCTCGACGCGCTGGCAAAGGCCATCGGCGTCCGGCTGAACTGGCAGGGGAGTCCGGAGACCGACGACCGCGCCGCGCTGACGCTTTTCCTGCTCAGCGCCCGGGAGGCCATGGCCAACGCCGCCCGCCATGCGGGCGCTCAGCAGGTGACGATCGCCGTGACGGAGACGGTGGAGACACTCACCGCCGTATTCACGAACGACGGCGCGGCGCCGTCAAGACCCGTTTCCGAGACCGGCGGCCTGCGCAACCTGCGCTCCCGGCTGGAAAGCGCCGGCGGCGACATGACCGTCTGCAGCGCTCCGCGCTTTTCTCTGACTGTTTCCATCCCGAAAGGAGGACGCGACCATGCCCTATAACGTACTGATCGTCGAGGACCAGGAGATGCCTCGCCAGCTCTTCGAGATCTTCGTTCACTCCGACGCGCGCTTCCGCCACGTCGGCTCCATCTCCAACGCGGACCTCGCCATCGATTTCTGCCGTCTGGGCGGCGTCGATCTGATCCTCATGGACGTCATGACGGGCCTCGGCAGCAGCGGCCTCGACGCCGCCGAAGCGATCAAGAAGGAGTTCCCGGCCATCCGGATCATCATCGTCACCTCCATGCCGGAAAGCTCATGGCTCGCCCGCGCCCGGCGCATCGGCGTCGACAGCTTCTGGTACAAGGAGGCCCAGAAGGAGCCGATCCTGGAGGTCATGGTCCGCACCATGGCGGGGGAGAGCATCTATCCCGACGAGACGCCCACGGTCAGCATCGGCTATACCAACAACCACGATTTCTCCGACCGTGAGCTGGACGTCCTGCGGGAGCTGATCACCGGCGACAGCAACACCGAGATCGGCCAGCGTCTCGGCATCGCGCCCAGCACCGTCAAGTACCACGTGCAGAACATGCTGCAGAAGACCGGCATGCACACCCG
>SVKN01000072.1 GCA_015068445.1 Oscillospiraceae bacterium
AGCCTCAAGAGCTTCTCCATGCTGTGGCTGTTCCCGCTGCTGTCCGGCCTGACGGCCTGGGGCTATTCCTACGTCACCAACCAGATGATGACCGCCGTCCGTCTGGACGAGGCGGCCAACAACCCCGGCAAGAAGCAGGAGGACGACGAGAAGACCCAGCAGATGAACAAGACCATGACGATGATGATGCCCCTGATGTCGGCCTATTTCGGCTTCATCCTCCCGGCGGCCATCAGCGTTTACTGGATCTGCAACAACCTGTTCATGTGCGTGCAGGAGGTCGTTCTGACCCACCGCATCCTGGAAAAGGACAAACAAGACAAAGAGCTTTATAAGACCGGAGGACGAAAGAAACAATGATCAAAGTAATAGAAGCCAAGGGCGACACCATCGAGGCCGCGCTGCAGAACGCTCTGGCTCAGCTTGGCTTGGATCGTGACGACACCTCCTACGACTACGAGGTCGTCAAGCGCCCCAAATCGGGCTTTCTGGGCTTCGGCAAGGAGCCTGCCGTCGTCAAGGTCACGCTGGAGGCCTCTCCCGCCGGCAAGGCGAAGGACTTCCTGGAGGGCCTGCTGATCCGCTTCGGCACGCCCGCCGAGATCACGGTCACCGAGGACGCCGCTGAGAAGACCATCCACATGGAGCTGAGCGGCCCCAACATGGGCGCCGTCATCGGCCGCCGCGGCGACACGCTGGACGCCCTGCAGTACCTGACCAGCATCGTCACCAACAAGGATGAAGAGGATCGCTGGCGCGTCACCGTCGATACCGAGAATTACCGCGCCAAGCGCGAGACGTCCCTCGTCCAGCTGGCCAAGAAGACCGCCCAGAAGGCGCTCAAGTACCGCAAGAGCGTCGCGCTGGAGCCCATGAACCCCCACGAGCGCCGGATCATCCACTCCGCGCTGCAGGAGGTCGAGGGCGTCACCACCTATTCCACCGGCAACGAGCCCAACCGCAAGGTCATCGTCGCCCCCACCGACAGCCAGCCCGCCGACGCGGGCGCGCAGCAGCAGCCCAAGAAGAAGTCCGAGAAATCCGGCTCCTCCAATCGCCGCCGCCGTCGCCGCCGCCCCTCCGGCAGCAAGCCCGCCGAAGGCACGACCGTCGAGATCACAGAGGAATAAACCCAAGAAAAAAGCCTCCCGTCCGGGAGGCTTTCTTTTGAATCGACAATTACCCCTTATGGAACCTGATCTTCGGCGGGTACAGCAGCTCGTGAAGCGTGGGGCGGAAGCCGAAGGCGCGCATGAGGTCCTCGGCCTCGCGGCGGGCGGCGCGGCGCTTGTCCTCGGGCATATCGGCGCGGTAGGCGCGGATCAGCAGGTTCTTGGGCGAGTGGGCCATATCGACGAACTCCAGCACCGACGTGCGGTACCCGGCGCTCTCCAGCAGGCAGCCGCGGATGGCGTCGGTCATCAGCGCGGCGGTGCGCTCCTTGATGACGCCGTACTTCGTCAGCGCCGTCAGCGTCTCCGTCTGCATCTGGGCGTTGAGCTCATGCTGGCAGCAGGGCACGGAGAAGATCATCTTCGTGCCCCATTGGACGGCGTTGAAGATCGCGTGGTCGGTGGCCGTGTCGCAGGCGTGGAGGGAGATCACCATGTCCGGCGTCTCCGCTGGCGTGTACCCCGCGATGTCCCCCAGCTCGAAGCGCAGACCGTCGTAGCCGTAGCGCTGGGCCACGTCGTTGCAGTGGGCGATGACGTCGGCCTTGAGGTCGAGCCCCACCACCGTGGGATGGAGCCCGCGGATCTCGGTGAGGTAATAATACAGGATGAACGTCAGGTACGACTTGCCGCAGCCGAAGTCGATGATGCGCATGTCGTCCCGGCCGTAGCGGCGCACGGCGTCGTCCACCAGCTCCACGAACCGGTTGATCTGGCGGTACTTGTCCTGCATCCGCGCCGCCACCCGGCCCTCCTTGGTGAACACGCCCAGATCGACCAGTGGCGGGATCGGCGTGCCCTCGGGCAGCAGGTGGTTCTTCTCGCGGTTGTGGGATTCCTGGCGGCGCACCTCGCCCGTTCTGGCGCGGCTGACGGCCATCTTTCCCTTTTTCGACACGCGCAGCGTCTGACACAGCCCCTCGGAAAAGCAGTCCGCCTGCTTGAACGCGCCGGGGATCAGCGCGGCGACGTAATCCTCCAGCTCCTCGGGCCGGAGGTTGTCGTGAAAGACCTGCCGGTCGGTGTACTTTTCCGCCTGGAACCAGTCGCCCCGCTTCCCGTCCGTCTTTTTCTGGATGACGATGCGCCGGAACGCGCCGTCCCCGCGGCTGAGGACGATCTTGAACGCCCCCTCCAGCAGGCCCTCGGGCAGCGATGTTTTCTGCAGCTCCATGGTCCGATCCCTCCTTTTCCTCCCTATTATATCGGAAAACACCGCGTCTCACAACCCCGGGAACAAAACGGCCGCGGAGGCCGTCTTATTTAATAAGACAAATCAGAACGGAAGGACTTTCATGAGCAAGACGAAACGGACCATCATCCTGATCCTCGCGCTGCTGGGCGCGGCGCTGCTGGCCGGACGGCACGCGGTGTACGGGATCACCTTCACGCTGACGCTGGCCGGGCTGGGATGCCTGGGGCTGGCGTTGCTGACGTGGCTGACGGGGCCCTTCCGCCGCCCCGGCGCGCGGCGGGCGCAGCGGATCGCCTGGACGCTGATCGCGATCCTGCTGATCGCGGGCGTCGTCTCCTTCGTGTGGATCGAATCGCTGATCCTCGGCGGGCGCGGCGGCGCGCCCGTTGACGACGCGCGCGTACTGGTGGTGCTGGGCGCGGGACTGCGGGGCACGACGCCCTCGGCCATCCTCGCCTCCCGCCTGCGGGTGACGCAGGCGTACCTGGACGCGCACCCGGACTGCGTCGCCGTGCTGACCGGCAGTCAGGGCGACGACGAGGGCATGACCGAGGCGCGGGCCATGGCCGACTGGCTGGAGCGCCGCGGCATCGACGAAAGCCGCCTCTATCTGGAAGAAAAGGCGCACAACACGGCCCAGAACGTCAAGTATTCCCTCGCCCTGCTGGAGCAGGAGGGGCTGACCGGCCCCGTGATGGTCGTCTCCTCGGAGTTCCACCTCTACCGCGCCGGACGCATCTTTGGCCGCTACGGCATGGACGTGGCCTCCCTCCCCGCCCCCACGCCGCAGATCGGCCTCGTCCCCCTGAACAGCTACCTGCGCGAGTACTGCTCCGTGGTGGTCATGGGGATCAAGGACGTTTTCGGGATCGACGAATAAAGGAACAGACGACCCCCGGCAGCCGCAAGGCCGCCGGGGTTTTTCATGCTCTTTTACGCCGCGAAGCGGCGGCATCCGATGCGCCGCAGGCACAACAACTGTCAACTGTCAATTGTCCATTCATCCCGCGCGATCACTGCTTTTTCCTCTCCTTGTAATCCCGCGCGATCGTCTCCTCCCAGGCCTCGGGGACGGCGCCGCAGGCGCGGAAGTTGGCCACGGTCTTGGCCACGGCGTCGAAGACGACGGAGGTGCCCATGGCGTCGGCGTGGTAGTTGACGGCGCGGTCGGCGTTGATGCCGTAGTGCTTGGCCGTCTCCACGGAGTCGATGTTCGCGCCGATGAACAGGAACTCCCAGCCGTACTTCGTCTTCTGGCGCTCCACCATCTGCTTCACCTGATCGGAGGAATAGCGGTGGCTGGCGTTCTCCAGGCCGTCGGTGGTGATGACGAAGATCGTGCGCTGCGGCACGTCCTCCTCGCGGGCGTACTTGTGGATGTTGCCGATGTGATGGATCGCGCCGCCCAGGGCGTCGATGAGCGCCGTGGAGCCGCGGACCTGATAGTCGCTGCCGGTGAGCGGTGCGACCTTGTCGATGGGCACGCGGTCGTGGAGCACCTGGGTCTCATGGTCGAAGAGCACGGTGGAGACGAGGCAGACGCCCTCCTCCTGACGCTGACGCTCCAGAAAGCCGTTGAAGCCGCCGATGGTGTCGCTTTCCAGTCCCCTCATGGACCCGCTGCGGTCGAGGATGAAGACCAGCTCGGTGATGTTGTTGTTTTTCATGTTCAAGCCCTCCCGGTTCGTTTTTGATGGCCTTATTATACCGGGCCGGGAGGCGGCGGAGGTCGCATGGCGGGCGACAAATCAGTGGACAGTGAAGGGCGAACTGACAATTGTTGTGCCTGCGGCGCATCGGATACCGCCGCTGCCGCGGCGTGGCTCCCTCTCCGAGGGAGCTGGCACGGCCCGCAGGGCCGTGACTGAGGGAGTTGCCGCGGGATGATCGCATTTCCGGAGCCATCATATGCGCCGCATCCTTCCTTGGCTTCCTCCGAGGGAGCTGTCAAACGGCAGGGCCGTTTGACTGAGGGAGTTGCAGCGGGATGCCCATGGCTTCGGGGCGGCTCAAAGCCCGGGGCAGCTCCATCCACCGCTGACGCGGTCTCGGGGTCCCTGCAAAAAGGTCTTCTTTTGCGGGGTGAGTACCCCTCCCTATTCCGCGTGAAAGGCTCAGCCGCCGGCTGAGACACGCGTGTTCAGACGGAGAGGGAGGCTATGCTGACGGCGCCATGATCTGCGCCGACGCGGCCGGGCGACCGCAGGTCGCACCTACGACGCGATTCGTCCCCCTCCCGTTGTCATCCTGAGCGAAGCCGAAGGATCTATAGATCTCTCGACAAGCTCGGGATGACAGGGAGGGCGCCCTCCCGCCGCAACGCAGAAGGCGGGCGCCCGGGGGAGCGTCCGCCTTCTGCTTGGGGGGATGATATGAATATGAAGAGGGGTATGGCAAATGGATCAGTTGTCGTAACCGGGCATGCTGGCGTGGGCCCGGGTGATGAAGATGCGGAAGAGGACGATGGCCACCGCGCAGCAGACGACGTCGGTGATGGGGGTGGCCCAGACGGTGCCGTAGGCCGGCCAGACGCGGGTGAGGACCAGCATCAGCGGCATGTCGAGGATGCCCTTGCGCAGGATGGCAAGGATGAAGCTGCGCCCGCCGGAGCCCACGGCCTGGAAGAACGAGATGAACGTATAGGCGCAGGCCGAGAACGGGCCGCCCACGCAGAGGATGCGCAGGAACCGCGCGCCGTAGTACAGCGAGTCGCCGCCGTGCTGGATGAAAACGCCCACCAGCTCGTAGCTGAACGCCAGACAGGCAGCCATGCACAGGCCGGCGAGGAACACGGAGATCGACACCGACAGCCGCACCACCGCGTGCATGCGCTTGTAGTTCCGCGCGGCGTAGTTGTAGGCGATCAGCGGCAGCACGCCCTGGGTCATGCCGCGGACGATGCAGTGGGCCAGCATGTTGACCTTCTTGGCAACGCCGATGCCCGCCTGCACGCTGGTGCCGTTGGAGGCCATCAGACGGTCCAGCAGCGCATAGGAGATGTTCTCGAACAGCGTCATGATGCAGGCAGGCAGGCCCGTGCTGAAGATCGTGAGGGCCAGATCGCGGTCCAGCAGCCGCTTCGTGGGCCGGAAGCGCAGAGCCGACGCCCTGCGGTTCTTATACAGAATGACGACGAAGTACAGCATGGCGATGAAGTTGCTCAGGCCCGTGGCGATGCCCGCGCCCAGGACCTCGTTGCCCGGCGGCAGCAGCCGGAACATGAACAGCGGGTCCAGCAGCATATTGAGAATACCGCCCATCATGATGCCGATGCTGGCCTGGCTGCTGCGGCCCTCGGAGCGGACCAGATGCGCCAGAAGCGCGTTCATCGACGTGCCGATGCCGCCCAGCACCACCGTGCTGATCAGGTAGCCCCGCGCCAGCTGGTGGACGCCCACGTGGAAGCCGCCGAGGATGTTGACGTAGGGGTCCAGCAGGACCCACGCGCCCAGCGAGTAGAGCAGCGTCATCCCGACGCAGCCCCACACGGCGAAGGCCGCGGCGTCGCCCGCCCGCCGGAGCTCCCTGCGCCCCAGTGAGCGCGAGACCTCGCTGGCGCCGCCGACGCCGAACAGGTTCGAGATGGCCGACAGGAACATGAACGCCGGCATGCAGACCGTGACGGCCGTCAGCTTGATATCGCTGCCCGTGAGGCCGATGAAGAACGTGTCGGCCATATTGTAAATGACGAGGATGATCTGGCCGAAGACCGTGGGGACGGCCAGCTTCATGATGGCGATGTGAACGGGACTTTTCTCGAAAAGCTCGTATTCCTTCGATGATTCCTTCATCGACGATCCCTCCTGTGACCCGAGCTTTTTTAATAGACGTATTTTAGCCGCATCGCCTCCAAATGTCCAATAAAAATATTTATTCCCGCTATAATATTTTATTATTCTTATGGTGCCCACGCCGCTTTCTTCCCCGGCCGCAGCCCGTCCGACGCAAAATCTTATTGTTGTAAAAAATATATTTTATGGCGATGCGAGCCGCCGCGCTGCGGGCGGGCAAAAAGCTGTCTCTGTTTCGGCGGCGCGGGCGTCCCCATTTTTTGAGCAGTTCGACGAAAGAAGGCCATTGTTTACCGTCAAACTGACAAGAGCGCCCGCCGGCCTGCGTCGATCTCCAGCTGTTTTCGCGGCTGAAACTGTCGATTTCCGCGATTTTCGGTCGAAAGGCGCGGTTCCGAAAGGCCTGTCAATTCGACGGGACTTATACAGGTATAAGCCCGTCTTTTTGGCGTTTTTGTCACGTTTTCCGATAAAAAATCAATATACTTACAAAAGTAATATTTATGGCAAAAAGAAAGCCCGGTCTTTCGACCGGGCTTTCTCCGTCTTAGTTTTTAGGTTTCGGGTTCTCGCGGACGAAGGGGACGTACCGCCCGGGCCGCCCGGCTTTGCGGAAGAAGGCCCCGGCCTCGTCCAGCACGGGCCGGAGGTCCCAGGCCAGGAAGTCCAGATAGCCGTATTTCAGCCCCTCGGCCCCGCCCATGTAGGCGAAGGCGTCGGGCCCGGCGGTCTGCTGGAGGTAGGAGGCCAGCGTATTGCGGAAGCCCAGGGCGTCCTTGCCCAGACCGTCGATGCTCCAGCAGAGGAACCCGGCGGCCACGCCGTCCCGGGCGAAGTCGTCGAAGGTGGAGCGGTCGCCGGTGGCCCAGCCGTTGAGCAGGCCCGGCAGCCGCGTCACGCCGCTTGAAATATCGCCGCGCAGGGGCACGGCCGCGCCGATGACGGGGCGCATGCGGTAGCTGCGCAGGCCGTTGACCAGCTTGTCGAGATGCTCGCCGTCCACGTCGAGGCCCATGTCACGCAGGGTCTGCGGCAGGCAGTCGATGGTCTGCCCGTCCTCCGGGAACTCGGTGAGCACGTCGAACCGGCTGACGAAGCGCATGGACGCCGCCTCGCCGATGGCCAGATCCACCATATTGCCCAGCATCCAGCGCACGCCGCGCTGGTGCTCCTCCCAGTGCTTCATCAGCGGCCGGTTCCACACCTCCAGCCCCACGAAGGGCCCCTTGCCCGGCCGGGCGCGGAAGAACGTGTCCTCGGCGCGGATCACCTCGCCCAGCCACCGGGCGTCGATGCGCGGCGTGTCCATCTTCTGCCGCCCGATGACGGCCTCCCAGTGCTCGGCCACGTCCTCCGGGATATGATGGGCGAAGTAGGCGATCTCGAACAGCATGGGCATACTGGCCTCCAGCGCCAGGATCAGCCGGATGCGCTCGCCCACGGCGATCTCGAAATTGATCTTTGTGAAGCAGAGGGCCAGGCTCTCGCGGATGGCCGCGATCAGCTCCTCGCCCTTTCCCTCCTGCAGCAGGCGGCGGAGGTCCGCCTCCTTCCGGGCGAAATCGGCCCAGGCCCGGTCCACCCGGGCGCGGAATGTGTCTGCCATCAATACTCCTCCAGAAAGCTGTGCTTCTGCCCCTTCGTCTTCCAGCCGATCACGGTGTCGAGGTTGACGTTCTCGAGGCTGCGGAAGATGCGGGCCTCCACGTCGGGGTTCGTCTTTTTCAGCTGCTTGATCAGCCGCTTCGTCTCCTGACGCTTGGAGCGCGTCTCCTCGTTGTCGTCGAAGACGGAGCAGGTGTCGGTGAAGCGGCAGGCGCACTGGAGAAAGCGCAGCCCGTTGGCGTCGCGCCACTTCTTGATATCGTCCTCCCGGACGAGGTACAGCGGGCGGATCAGCTCCATGCCCGCGAAATTGGTGCTTTTGAGCTTGGGCATCATGCCCTGGATCTGCGCGCCGTAGAGCATGCCCATCAGCGTCGTCTCGATGACGTCGTCGTAGTGGTGGCCCAGGGCGATCTTGTTGCAGCCCAGCCGCCGCGCCTGCTCGTACAGATGGCCCCGGCGCATGCGGGCGCAGAGGTAGCAGGGGTTCTTCTCCACGTGAAAGACGGAATCGAAGATATCCGATTCAAAAATATGCAGCGGCACGCCGAGCCGCCGGGCGTTGTCCTCGATGAGCCTGCGGTTCTCGGGGCTGTAGCCCGGGTCCATGCACAGGAACGCCATCTCGAAGGGCACGGCGGTGTGCTGATGCAGCTCCTGAAAGAGCTTCGCCAGCAGCATGGAGTCCTTGCCGCCCGAGAGGCACACGGCGATGCGGTCGTTCGGCTGGATCAGCTGGTACTGGCGCAGCGCCTTGGTGAACTGGCTCCAGATGGACTTGCGGAAGCGGCGGCGCAGGCTGTCCTCCACCCGGCGGCACAGGTCGTCCTCCTCCTGCTCCTGCCGGGCCAGATGGTCCATCAGCCAGCCGTTGTAGCCGCCCTGCAGACTGACGGCGTCCAGGCCCTCCGCCTCCCACTCCTCCGCCAGCTGCTGACTGTGCAGCCCCCGGCGGCAGTAGAGGACGTACCGCACACCCGGCTGCGGCGATTCCGGCGCCGTCACGCTGCCCGGGATCGCGCCGTAAGCGCGCTCCCCCTCGCTGCGGGTGTCCACCAGCACGTAACTGCCCGCCGGCATGGCCCGCAGCTCCTCCAACGTGATCTCCATGGCGTTCCCTCCATAGTCAGATTTGTGTCAATGTCAGTGTAACAGAAACCCGCCCGTTTGACAAGGGTGCGCCCCTCTCCGTCATGTCAAACCAAAAAAGCCGCCCCGGATGGGGCGGCCTTTAATCGGACTTGCTTACTTTCTGGGATTCTTGATGGCGGCCTGCGCGGCGGCGAGGCGGGCGATGGGCACGCGGTAGGGCGAGCAGGAGACGTAGGTCAGGCCGACGTTGTGGAAGAATATGAATAGTGAGCACATGAAAAACAAGCACTATTCATAGGCTAACTATCTGATAATCAAG
>SVKN01000073.1 GCA_015068445.1 Oscillospiraceae bacterium
GAGCTGACCCGCATCGAGGCCGATCCTGAGGACGGTCTGTTCGGTCTGTTCGGCTCCCCGGCAAAAAAGCCGAAACAGCACGCTGGTCCCCTACCTGCGCGGCTCCGCCGAGCACAAATCGAAGCCCACGCAGCACTCGGTGAAGGAGTTGCAGGGCATGGGCATCCATCCGGACGTCATCGTCCTGCGCAGCGACGAGCCCATCGAGGACGAGGGCATCTTCCGCAAGATCGCGCTGTTCTGCAACGTGTCGCCGGAGTGCGTCATCGAGAACCGCACGCTGGAGTGCCTGTACGAGGCGCCGCTGATGCTGGAGCAATCAAACCTGTCCGGCATCGTGTGCCGCAGGCTGGGGCTCGACTGCCCGCCGCCGCAGCTGGAGGACTGGCGCGCGATGACGCAGCGGCTCAAGAACCCGACGCGGCAGGTGACCATCGGCCTCGTGGGCAAGTATATGCAGCTGCACGACGCGTATCTCTCGGTGGCCGAGGCGCTGCGCCATGCGGCCGGGGCCCTGGGCGCCAGCGTGACGCTGCACTGGATCGACTCCGAACATCTCACAAAGGACAATCTGGAGCAGACCCTGGCTCCGCTGGACGGCATTCTCGTTCCCGGCGGCTTCGGCAGCCGCGGTGTGGAGGGGATGATCCTGGCGGCGCAGTACGCGCGGGAGCGCCACATTCCCTATTTCGGCGTCTGCCTCGGCATGCAGATCGCCGTCATCGAGTACGCCCGCCACGTCTGCGGGATCACGCAAGCCAACTCCGGCGAGTTCGACGAGCTGTGCCGCGACAAGGTCATCGACTTCATGCCCGGACAGAGCGACGACGTGGACAAGGGCGGCACCCTGCGGCTGGGCAGCTGCCCCTGTGAGATCGCGCCAGGCACCACGATGGCCCGGTGCTACGGCACGCTGTCGATCCGGGAGCGGCACCGCCACCGCTACGAGCTGAACAACGACTACCGCGAGGCGTTGACGGCCGCGGGGCTGACCCTGAGCGGCCTGTCCCCCGACGCCAGGCTGGTGGAGACGGTGGAGCTGACGGAGGAAGCCTTCTTCGTCGGCGTCCAGTATCACCCGGAGTTCAAGAGCCGCCCCAACCGCCCGCACCCGCTGTTCCTCGGCTTCGTGGAAGCGTCCCTCAAATAATAAGAAAGCGCCCCTCTCGGGGCGCTTATTTTATGTTCTGACGATGAGGTCGGCCATGCTGCGGACGTCCATGTTGTCGAAATACAGCTCTTCGAGGGGGATCCACTTGCTTTTGAAATCCTCCAGCCGCGCGGGGCCTTCACGGGCGAGGAGGCGTGCGAGCTGGGTCTCCCTGTCGCTCTCCACGAACAGGCGGAGGTCGTAGTCAACGCCGTTTTTAGGGTTGAAGCTGTAGGAGCCCTCCACGACGGTGAAGGGGGCGGGCTGCACGGTCTGATGGCCCGTGATGGCCCAGACGCCGCACTCGTAGAGGCCGAAGGTGAAGGGCGAAGGGCCGCCGACGAAGGGCGCGACCTCCTTGGAAAAGCGCTCGTAATGGACGTTGCCGCCGGGCTCCGCGAAGCGCGCAGGCGTCTTCATCTCCAGCGGGACGTAGAAATCGTCCATGTGGATCAGCGGCGCGTCGAAGACGTAGGACAGCACCGCGCCCAGCGTCGATTTGCCGCAGCCGCACATGCCGTCCACGGCCACGACCGCTGGCGATTTCAAATGCTCCACGGCGGCGATGGCGGGAAGAAAGGGGACGAACCGGCTGTCGATGACCCGGTAGGCGGCGCGGTAGTGACGCTTGTACGTCTCGCTGTGATGGACGGCGGGGCGGCCCGCTTCGATCCATTCGTTCAGCGCCTCGTCCATCGCCTGCCGGGAAAAGGGCAGCGGGAGCGTCTCGTCCCGCAGCAGCGCTTCAACGTCGTCCGGACTGCCGACCTGCCACTGCTCGGCCGTCAGGCAGAAGAGGTCCGCCAGATGCGCGGGGCTGATCCCGCAGTCCAGGTCCGCCCGGGCAGCGTTCCCCGCCAGAGGCGTGACCGCAGGCTCGCCGCTTCGCGGGCCGACGGCTCGATACTCCTCCTCCGCCCACGCCCGGGCGGAGGCGCGGCCCGGGGCCGCGTGGCCGGGGCCGAGGACCGATTGATAGCAGAACTTGATGAGGTCCCGGGGCTCCATCAGCGGATGGGCCGCGAGATAAGCGCGGATCGCTTCGTGCATAGGCGCCTCCATAGCGTTTTTCTCCATTATAGCCCGCCCCGCGGGGGCGGTCAAGCGCCTTGCGTTCAGGGCTTTGCTGTGGTAAAATAACTGTATCTATGAAAACAAAGGAGCGTGTACTCATATGCTGAAACAAGTGATCGATCTTTTTGAGCTGCTGGACGACCCCGCCGCCAGCGGTCAAGGCGTCAAGGACCTCTTCGCCGCCCACGGCTTCGGCGACTGCGTCGAGGTGCAGACGCTGGAGGGCCCCAAGGGCACGACGGATTTCGTGCGCATCATCGTCAAGGGCTCCGACGGCAAACTGGACGGCGGCAGCGCCCCCACGCTGGGCATCACCGGGCGTCTGGGCGGTCTGGGCGCGCGTCCCGAGATGATCGGCTTCACCTCCGACGGCGACGGCGCGCTGACGGCGCTGTCCGCGGCGCTGAAGCTGTGCGAGATGAAGAAGAAGGGCGATGTGCTGCCCGGCGACGTGATCATCACCACCCACGTCTGCCCTCACGCGCCGACCCAGCCTCACTTCCCCACCCCCTTCATGGGCTCGCCCGTGGAGATGGAGACGATCAATAAGCTGGAGGTCGAGATGGACGTGGACGCCGTCCTGTCCGCCGACACCACCAAGGGCAACAAGATCATCTGCAAGCGCGGCTTTGCCATCTCCTGCCCCGTCAAGGAGGGCTACATCCTCAAGGCGGCCGACGATCTGGTGGAGATCATGAGCCGCGTCACCGGCCAGCCCGCCTACGTCTTCCCCCTGTCTCAGCAGGACATCACGCCCTACGGCAACGGTGTGTATCATATGAACAGCATCCTCCAGCCCAGCGTGGCGACCACGGCCCCCGTGGTGGGCGTCGCCATCACCACCGAGACGCCCGTGGCCGGCTGCGCCACCGGCGCCACCCATCTGGTGGACGTGGAAGTCACGGCCCGCTTCCTGGTGGAGGTCGCCAAGGACTTCACCCGCGGCCAGTGCAAGTTCTACGACGAGGAGGAGTTCGCGCTGCTCAAGGAGCTGTACGGCGACATGAGCCACTTCCAGCGCAAGCATAAATAATCATGCGGAATCTGATCCGGAGGTGGTCTCCGATGAAAAGCACGACGCTTCTGCTGCTGTCCCTGCTGCTGGCCTTATCGGGCTGCGGCCCCGTGGGCAAGGACCCCACGGTGATGACCCCGGAGCCGATCGAACAGGTCCAGCCTCAGCAGGAGCCGGTCACGCCCGTCCCCGAGCCGGAGCCCGAGCCGGAGCCCGAGCCGGAACCCGACCCCGTGGAGGCGCGGCTCGACGCGCTGATGTCTGACATGACGCCGGAGGAGAAGGTGGGCCAGATCTTTCTGGTCCGCTGCCCGGAGGTGGGCGCCGCCGCGCTGATCGAGCAGTATCAGCCGGGCGGGTACATCCTGTTTGGCCGGGATTTCGAAAACAAATCCGCCGCCCAGGTCATTGCGATGCTGGAGGGCTATCAGAGCGCGGCGAAGACGCCGATGCTGATGGCCGTGGACGAGGAGGGCGGCACCGTGTGCCGCGTCAGCCGCAACCGTCAGCTGCGCTCGAGCTCGTTCCTCTCCCCCTCGTATCTCTATAATCAGGGCGGGTTCGACCTGATCCGCAGCGACACGCAGGAGAAATGCGCGCTGCTGCGCTCTCTGGGGCTCAACGTCAACATGGCCCCGGTGTGCGACGTGACGCTGAGCAAGGGCGCCTTCATGGCTCAGCGGGCTTTCGGCGTGGGCGCTGCCGAGACGGCGGAGTACGCCGGGACAGTGGTCTCCGAGATGAAGTCCGCCGGGACGGGCAGCGTGCTGAAGCATTTCCCCGGCTACGGCGACGCAGCCGACAGCCATACGGCCGTCACCCGCGACAGCCGCGAGCGCAGCGTCTTCGAGACCTCTGACTTCCTGCCCTTCAAGGCGGGCATCGAAGCCGGCGCCGACGCCGTGCTGGTGTGCCACAACATCGTGGACGCCTTCGACGCGGAGGTCCCCGCCTCCCTGTCCCCCGCGGTCCATCAGGTGCTGCGGGACGAGCTGGGCTTCGACGGCGTCATCGTCACGGACGACCTGATGATGGACGCCATCCGCAAGAGCTACACCGCCCAGGAGTCCGCGGTGCTGGCCGTGCTGGCGGGCAACGACCTGCTTTGCTGCTCGGAATACGACGCGCAGATCCCCGCCGTGCGGGAGGCCGTGGAATCGGGCCGCATCCCCATGGAGACCCTGGACGCCGCCGTACGCCGCGTGCTTCGGTGGAAGCTGGAGCTGGGTCTCATCCCCATGAACTGAAAGGAGCCCTGAACGATGGAATATGAAGGCCGCATCTGCCGCGGGCCCATGGAGCGCGCCTCCTATATGCTGCCCGTGTCCGTGGGCTGCAGCTACAACGCCTGCCGCTTCTGTGAGCTGTTCAAGCATCTGAAATACCGCGACCTGCCACTGGAGCAGATCGAGCAGGAGCTTCAGCGCGTCAAGGACGCGGGCGGCGCGCCGGCCACGGTCTATCTGGGCGACGGCAACGCCTTCGGCACGGACTTCGACCGCCTCGTGACGATCCTCCGGCTGGTGCACCGGTATTTCCCCGACGTGCAGCGGATCAACATGGACGCCACGGTGACCAATATTTCCGAAAAGACCGACGAGCAGCTCCGCGCCCTGCGGGCGCTGAACGTGGACCGGCTGTATCTCGGCATCGAGACGGGGCTGGACGACGTGCTCGTCTATATGAACAAGGACCACAAGACCATGGCCAGCGCCGAGGAGCAGATCATGCGCCTCAAGGCTGCCGGGATGACTTGGGCCGCCCACATCATGACGGGCGTGGCCGGGCACGGCCGCGGGATCGAGAACGCCGAGGCGCTGGCCGCCTTCCTCAACCGCACCCAGCCCGCCGCCATCGTCAACTTCTCCATGTTCCTGCACAGGCGCTCGTCCATCTACACCGATATCCAGAACGGCATCTTCACCCCCGCCGACGAGGTGGAGAACATGCACGAGCAGCGCAGGCTGCTGGAGCTGCTGGAGCTTGACAGCTGCGACTTCGACGGCATGCACGACATGCTGGAGGTCCGCGTGCGCGGCCATCTGCCCCGGGACAGGGAAAAGATGCTGAAAAAGAACGACGAGGCTATCGCGCAGTACGAGCACGAGGAGCCCGTCATCGCGCTGGTCCGCTGAGTATACAAAAAGAGCCTCCCCGAAGGGAGGCTTTCTTTTTATTTGAACATGTCCAGCCCATCGCCGCTGTCGATGGGCGACAGCAGCGAAAGAACGAAGCCGGCGGCCGTGACGCACAGGAGCGTCAGGTAGAAGCGCTCGTAGGACATATTATCGATGATCGCGCCGCCCAGGCGCTGGAAGCCGATGGCCACCAGGCTCTTGAAGGACGCCACCAGCGCCAGCGCCGTCATCCGGCTCTCAGGCGGGACGAGGGTGGCGACGATCTTGAGGTTGAGCATCAGAAAGATCATCGTCGTCACCGAGCGGATCAGCACGGTCGTCACGGCGCGGACCGGGATCAGGGGGACGAAGGCGTAGACGGCGAACTGGACCATGATCATCGTATAGGCCAGCAGCAGGAGCTTCTTGCTGTGGACGCGGTTCATGAACCGCCCGGAGAAGAAGATCAGCGGCAGCTCCATCATCGTGCCCAGAAAGACGACGAAGGACACGGCGTCCACGGTCATCCCAGCGGCGTAGTACATGGCGGGCAGATAGGTGGTGCTGACCATGGCGGGGCCGTAGAACAGCGCGACGATCAGCAGGTACAGAAGGAACCGCCCGGTGAAGATGCCGCCGCGGCCGCCCTTTTCCCTCGCGGCGGCGGGCGCCGCCTCGTCCGCCGTCAGCCACAGTCCCACGAGGCTCAGCAGCATGCAGACGACGTAGCCGTAATACATCGCATCCGGCGTCACGAAGCGGTACAGCCAGCCGCCCGCCTGCAGGCCGACGGCGTAGCCGATGGTGCCCCAGATGCGGATGGAGCCGTAGCGGTAGGGCGCGGTGGTGGCCATGCTCTCCACCACGGTGTTTACCCCGCCCGTCAGCGCGGTGGTGACGGCGTAAGCCGCCGCCGCGGGCCACAGGGACCGGGCGAAGATGAAGGCGACGCCCGTGCCGATGGCCAGCACCAGCAGCAGCGTGTTGACGCGCTTGCGCTCGAACCGGTCGTTGAGGCGCCCGACAACGGGCTGGCCCAGGATCGCCAGCAGGTACTGCACGCCGATGACCGTGCTGACTTGGGTGGCGGTGAAGCCCCGGTCCATCAGATAGACCGACACGAGCCCCGAATAGAGCGCCAGCGCCATATAATGAAAGTTGTACATGAGGAAGTAGCTGAAATACGAGCCCTTGAGCCCCGGCTTCTCCATGATCCTCTCCCCCTTCCGAACGGTCTTATCATAGCGCGTCAAAGCAAAAAAGTATATCCCAAAACAGACCAAAAAAGCCTCCCCGAAGGGAGGCTTTTCTTGCTTATATGCCCTCGACCATGGCTTTCAGCAGCAGGTCGACGGCCTTATCGCGGTTTTTGACGCGGCCGGACGGTCGGGCGGAGAGGGCCTCGGCCGTCAGTTCCTCGGGGGTGTAGAGGCGCAGGCGCTCCACGTTCGCCCGCGCGGCGCGGTCCTCCAGCAGGGCGAGGCAGAGGGTCTCGTAGCCGTCGTAGCGCGTCAGGCGCAGCTCGTCGAACAGCACGGGCAGCAGGCGCTCGAACAGCACGCGGCGGAGGGCGATGTGCCCGGTGCGGACCCTGAGAAGCGCGCAGGCGGTCTCGATGACGCCGTCCGGGATGGTATAGAGCCCCTGCGACCAGGGCAGCGATGCTCCCGTCAGGTAATAGCGGCGGCCCGCCAGCTTTTTCAGCGCGCGCAGGGCGTCGAAGTAGCCCAGGGCCATGTTGTGCCGGGAGGTCTCGGCGTCGATGCGGAGGATGGAGCCCAGGTCCTCGCTGGGGCGGATGGTGACGACGCGGGGGTCCTTATCGTCGTAGCGCGTGACGCCCACGGCATGGGTGCGCACGGCGATCACCTGCCCGCAGCCGCGGTCCAGCAGCATGTTGACGGGGCAGTTGTCGTAAACGCCGCCGTCCACATAGGTGTTGTTGCCCATCCTGAAGGGCTTGAAGCCGGGGAACGCGGCGCTGGCGAGGATATAGGAGCGGATGTTCTCCGCGCCCATCTCGTCCTTGAAGATCTCCACGGGCCGCAGCTCCGACAGGTCCACGGTGACGACGCCGAAATCCACGGGGCTCGCCATGAGCTTCTCCGGGTCGATGAGGCGCTGGACGATGGCCTTCATATTGGAGTTGTCCACGCCGCCGGCGGAGATCAGCGTGTGCAGGGAGGACAGCAGATCAGTCGCCTTGGCGCGGTCCATGCTTTTCAGATCGGCGAAGATCAGCTTCTGATCGTCGGGGTTGAAGACGTCGCCGGCGCTGACCTCGTTCCAGAAGGCCTTCGCCTGCTCGAAGTCGCCCTGGGCGATCATGGCGGCGTTCAGCGCGCCGATGGACGTGCCCGCCACGACGTCGGGCCGCAGCCCCGCCTCCAGGCAGGCCTGCACGGCGCCGATGTGGAACGCGCCCTTGGCGCCGCCGCCCTCCAGCGCGAGGCCCAGTTTCGGTTCAGACATGAAAACCACTCCTTACAGAAATCGATAGGGCGTCAATTGACGCCCTATCGCGATAGTTATATGCGTGTTTCGAGGGATTATTCGTCGCTGTCGTCCAGCAGCTGGGAGTTCGCGATGACCTTCTGCTGCACGTCGCTGGGCGCTTCCTCGTAGCGCTCGAACTTGCTGGTGAAGCTGCCGCGGCCCTGGGTCATGGAGCGCAGCGTGATAGCGTAATCCGCGATCTCGGCGGTGGGGACCTCGGCCTCGATCTCCTGCAGGCCGTCGCCCGTGGGGTTCATGCCCATGATGCGGCCGCGGCGCTTGTTCATGTCGCCGATGACGTCGCCCATGTAGCTGTCGGGCACGTAGATCTTCATGGAGGAGACAGGCTCCAGGATGACGGGGTTGGCCAGAGGAATACCGGCCTTGTAGGCCAGACGGGCGGCCGTCTTGAAGGAAAGCTCGTTGGAGTCGACGTCGTGGTAGGAACCGTCGGTCAGGGTCGCCTTCAGGCCGACCATGGGATAACCGGCCAGAACGCCGTGCTCCATGGCCTCGCGGATGCCCTTTTCAACAGCGGGGAAGAAGTTCTTGGGAACGCTGCCGCCGAAGACGGTCTCCTCGAAGATGAAGTCCTCATCGCCGTCGTAGATGGGCTCGAAGTCCATCTTGACGTGACCGTACTGGCCGTGACCGCCGGACTGCTTCTTATGCTTGCCTTCGACGCTGACTTTTTTGCGGATCTTCTCGCGGTAAGGAACGCGGGGATCGCTGAGCTCGACGTCGACGCCGAACTTGTTCTTCAGCTTGGAGCACAGAACGTCGATGTGGATATCGCCGGCGCCGGAGATGACCATCTGCTTGGTCTCGGCGTTGTTGACGACGGAAAACGAGGGATCCTCGTCATGCAGCCTGGTGAGGCCGGAGGCGATCTTTTCCTCGCCGCCCTTGACCTTGGGGGCAATGGCGCGGGAGTAGCAGGGCTCGGCAAACTCGATGCCCTCGAGCTTGACGCTGAAGCCGGGAGCGCACAGGGTGTCGCCCGTGGCGGTGTTGCCCAGCTTGGAGACGGCGCCGATGTCGCCGCAGCCGATCTTCTGGACCTCGGTGTTCTTCTTGCCCTTGACCACGTAGATGTGGCCCATCTTCTCGTTGGCGCCCGTGCGGCTGTTGACCAGGGTCATATCGGGAGTCAGCTCGCCGTTCATGACCTTGAAGTAGGAGAAGCGGCCGAACTGGTCGGCGACGGTCTTGAAGACGAACAGGACGGTCTTGCCGTTGGGATCGTACTTCAGCTCCACGTCGTTGCCGTCGGCGTCCGTGCC
>SVKN01000074.1 GCA_015068445.1 Oscillospiraceae bacterium
TAGCGCCGCAGAGGGCGTTCATCAGCGTCGATTTGCCCACGTTGGGGCGGCCGACCACCGAGAAAATGCCTGTTTTTTCAACTGCCATGTGGTTTATTCCCTTTCAAGGCCGAGTCCGGCCAGAATCAGCTCTTCCTTCGAGCGCATGCGGGCCTTCTGCTCGCCCTCGTCCAGATGGTCGAAGCCCAGCAGGTGGAGCATGGAGTGGACGGTCAGATAGGCGCACTCGCGCCGGAAGCCGTGGCCGTATTCCTCTCCCTGCTCCCGAGCGCGCTCCACGGAGATCACCATGTCGCCCAGAGGCAGCGCGTTGGTCTCCGGGTCAAACAGCAGGCTCTCCCGCTCGTACCCGCCCTCATAAAAGTCGTTCATGGGGAAGGACAGCACGTCGGTGGCCGCGTCGATCTCCCGCTGCTCGCGGTTGATGACGCGGATGCCCTGATCGTCGGTCATGGTGATGTCCACCGAACCGTCGAAGGGGTAGCCGAAGTGCGCCCAGACGGCGCGGGCCGCCGAACGGACGAGACGCTCGGCCTCCTTGTCGCGCAGGGCGCGGCGGCCGAGGATATGGATGGTCAGCTTGGACATGGCTTTATTTCCCTCCTCCGTCGGGCCTCTTGACGCGGAAGCTCTTCTTCTCCCGCTTCTTGTCGGCCTGACGCTGTTTTTCGCGGTCGTGCTTTTCATAGGCCTGGATGATCCGCGCCACCAGCTCGTGGCGCACCACGTCGTGGTGGTCGAAGGTGCACTGGGCGATGCCCTCCACGTTCCGCAGCACGGCCATGGCCTCCTTGAGACCGGAGGTCTTGCCGTCGGGCAGGTCGATCTGCGTGATGTCGCCGGTGATGACGGCCTTGGAGCCGAAGCCGATGCGGGTGAGGAACATCTTCATCTGCTCGGGCGTTGTGTTCTGCGCCTCGTCGAGGATGATGAAGGCGTCGTCCAGCGTGCGGCCGCGCATATAGGCCAGTGGAGCGACCTCGATGTTGCCCTTCTCCAGATAGCGGTGGTACGCCTCCGGGCCGAACATGTCGAACAGCGCGTCGTACAGCGGGCGCAGGTAGGGATCGACCTTGTTCTGCAGGTCGCCGGGCAGGAAGCCCAGCTTCTCCCCGGCCTCCACGGCCGGGCGCGTGAGGATGATGCGGTTGACCAGCTTCTCCCGGAAGGCCGCCACGGCGCAGGCCACGGCCAGGTAGGTCTTACCGGTGCCCGCCGGGCCGACGCCCACGGTGATGATGTTGTTCTTGATGGAGTCCACGTACACCTGCTGGCCCAGCGTCTTGGCCTTGACCTGCTTGCCGCGGACCGTGACGCAGATGACGCCCTTGCCCATGGCGGCGATCTGGTCCTGACGGCCGTCGCGGACAAGAGAGATGATATAGTGGACGTTCTGGGACGTGATGGGCTCGCCCCGGGCCGTCAGCGACAGCAGGGACTCCACAGCCTGCTTCGCGTACAGGACGTTTTCCGCCTCGCCCGTGATCTTGAGCTCGGTGTCGCGGTTGACGATGCGCACGTCGTATTCGCTTTCCAAAATGCGGATGTTCTCGTCGAAGGAGCCGAAGAGATCGATGATCTGCTCGATGCGGTCGACGTTGACGATCTGTTCTGTCATGGATTTCGTTCTCCCGTTCAGTCGTTCGGCATGCTGACCCCGGCTTTTTCGATGCACTCGGCCTGCAGCACGCCCATGATGCGGTCCTCCGCGAAGACGCAGTCGAAGGCGGAGGACACGGTCTCTCCCCCGCCGGTGAGCGCTTCCAGCCGCTGCAGGCAGGACTGCCGCAGCAGCGCGGCGCAGCGGTCCTCGCTGAGCGCCAGCGGGCGCAGGACGCACTCATACCAGGTCTCGCGGATCAGGCGGACGGGCAGATAATAGCCGCCGTCGTCCCGGGGATAAACCTCTCTGTTTTTATAATAACACGAAAAGGGACGGTTTTCAATGGCGTACGCGGGGAATACGCGGCCGAAGACGAGGAGGCTGAAGCGCGTTCTTTTCCGCCCCGTGGGCGACGTGCCGGCGATCTCGGCGGGCAGGGCCGTGCGGACGGTGCGCAGGGTGCGCAGGGTGACACTGCCCTCGGCGTGTCCGCCGTTCCCGGCGATCAGCACGTCGCCCCGGAGGACGGCGTCGCCCGGCCTGACAAGCGCCTCCCCCGACGCGGCGTCCGCCAGCAGGACGATGCCGTCCCGGTCGCTGACGATATCGCAGGGCGCGCGATCGGGCAGGGCGCGGCTGCCCTCGATCACGTCCACGGTGGCCGTGTTGCCGCGGAGGTTGACCGTGACGTACCGGATGTCCTCCCGGTCCGACATGACGGCCAGCTGGATGGCGCGCTCGTCGATGGACGACAGCAGCGCGCCCCGGCGCAGCCCCAGGTCCGCCAGCTCCCGCTCCAGCGCCCGGCGGTCGGTGAGGACGCAGCCTCGCACGCGAATGCGCCACAGAAAGCAGGTGGACGCCAGCGCCAGCACGGCGCAGAGGACCGCAGCGGTCATCAGCGCCAGCCGCGGGGCCAGAGGGCGCAGCGATGCGGCGAGACCTCGGCAGTCAAGGACCGTCAAGGTACACATGCACTTATGCTGTAAAGCCTCTGCCCTTTTCAGGTCTCTGCGCCGCAGCGTGACGATCAGAACGTCCTCGGAGGGACGTTTGAGGTCCCACAGCTCGAGATCCGATGCCCAGCACATGTTGAGAAAGCGCTCGGGGAACGCGGAGCGCACCTCCACGGTGACGCCGCCGCGGAGGAAGCGGAGCAGGCGCCGGATCATCGGTCCAGCGTCACGCAGCGCACACGGCCCCGCAGGGCCAGGGCGCCGCATTCCATGGAGCACAGCTCCAGCCCGCTGCCCTCCACCGTGACGGTCAGCTCCCCCGCCGCCAGCCTGACGCGCTCCGGGCCGTATTCCAGCAGGCCCCGGTGGTCCTCGATGAGGAAAAAGCGGTCGCCCTCCAGCTCCATCCGCGGCAGGCCGAAGCCGCCGTAGCCCCACAGATCCCATTTGCCGCAGGCCTGCCAGAAGCGCTCCCGCAGATCGGACTGCTTCAATGTCATCCCCTCCGTTCCGGTGCATATACATGTACAAAAATCAAAAGGAGGACCGGCTATGGACCGACCCGTGACGCGCTGCCTGGGCGCGCTGTTTTCCTTCTGCTCTATCACTGTATTCGCGCTGGGGCTCATCCTATTCTCCAAAGATGTTTCATCGGCCTGCGCCCGGGCGCTGAGCCTGTGCCTGCAGGTGGTGATCCCCTCCCTGTTCCCGTTTTTCGTGCTGTCGCAGCTGGCGGTGACTTCCGGCATGTCACGGTGGCTGGCGCGGCTGGCGGCGCGGCCCATGGCGCTGTTCGGCCTGCCGGGGTCCTGCGCCCCGGCGGTGGTCATGGGGGCGGTAGGCGGCTACCCCGTGGGGGCGCGGACGGCCTTCGCGCTCTATGACGCCGGGGCGTGCACGGCGGGCCAGTGCGCGCGCCTGCTGTCCTTCTGCTCCTGCTGCGGCCCGGCGTTCCTCGTCTCCGCCGTGGGCGTCGGCGTCTTCGGGAGCCTGCGGGCAGGGCTGCTGCTGTGGGGCGCGCACCTGCTGGCAGCGTCGCTGGTGGGGCTGGTCGGAGGCGTTTTCACCCGCCGCGAGCGCGGCGGCGCGACCCTGCGGGAAGGGACGAAGCGTGTGGCCGTCGCCCCCGCCGTCACGTCGGCCGTCACGGAGTCCTGCGGGGCCATGCTCAACGTCTGCGGGTTCGTGGTGTTTTTCGCGGCGCTGACGTCGCTGCTGCGCGCCTCCGGCGCGCTGGCGTTCGCCGCACGGCTGCTGCCGCTGCCGGAGGCCATGGCCGAGGGGCTGCTGTGCGGGGCGCTGGAGATGACGGGCGGGATCGCCTCGCTGCCCGGCCTCGGACTGACCGCGCCGCAGGCCCTGGCGCTGAGCGCGCTGATCGCAGGCTGGGGCGGCGCGTCGGTCCACTGTCAGGTCATATCCCTGAGGGGCGAGCGGCCCGTCCCGCTGCAATACTACTGCCGCGGGAAGCTGATGCACGGCCTGCTGGCGGCGGCGCTGACGTACGCATGGGCCCTGCGTCTGCCCGGAGAGACAGCCGTCATGGGCGGGGTGTGGTACGGGAACCTCTATCTGGCCAACCCCGGGTGGTTCATCGTCTTCACGGGGCTGTATCTGACGGTGGCGCTGCTGCTGTCGTGGCTGCTGACGCGCTTTGACAAAAAGCGGTTGTAAAACGGGGAAAAAGCGGCTATAATGGTGATAATCATGAAAGGAAGTGCCGCCCCATGCTGTTCAGTGAGGATATCCGCAAGACCTGCGCGCTGTGTGAGTACGCCGTCCCCATCGACGAGGATACCGTGCTGTGCCGCAAAAAGGGCCCGATGGGCGCGGAGGACACCTGCCGCAAGTTCAAATACGACGCGCTGAAGCGCACCCCCTCCCGACCCGCGGGACTGCGGGAGTTCACCGAGGAGGATTTCAGGCTCTGATCGTCTGAAAACCGCTTAAAAAAGGCCCTGTAAAGTTTTTAGCTTTACAGGGCCTTTGCTGTTTTTTCGCATCGTTCACGCCAGTCCGCGGTCCAGGATCTCCTTCAGGACGGCGGTCTCGCGCAGCAGGAAGGTGCTGCGGCTGGCCGCGGCGGCCGCCTGATTCTGCTTGTACGCCTCCCTCACGTCCACGAACTCCAGCTCGAAGCCGAGGCTGGCCTCGTAGGGGTCCAGCTGCTGGGGGAAGATCTGGCGTTTTGCCTTGGCGAGGTAATAGTAGGACCTCTGCTCGAAGATCTCGCGGTCGTAGATGCTCTTGCGGATCTCCCAGAACAGGCCCAGCTCCCGCACCGTGGCGGGGATGATGGCGAGGCCCGCCTCCTCCCGCGTCTCGCGGATCAGGGCGGCCAGACGGCTCTCGCCGCGCTTCATGCCGCCGCCGGGGAACTTGTAAAAGCCCTCCTTGCGGCTCTTGATCAGGGCGATCTTGCCGTCTCCCGTCAGGATGACGGCCCGGGCGGCCCGGCGGATGAACCGCCGCCAGCCGGGATCGTAATCGTGCTGATCCCAGATGCGTATGACGTCCATCGAACCGATCGCCCCTTTCTTAAACGTTTGCCTATGCAAACATTGTATAATAGAATGACGAAAAAGGCAAGTGGTACGGCGTCATTTCCGCGATCGTGCGTGATTTATGGGATATCATGCGAAAAAATCAAAAGCGGCCGGAGCCCGGGCGAACCGGTCTCCGGCCGAAGCATGCGCTAAAAGATATACTCGAACTCGATGCCGCCGACGTTGACGGTGTCCTTTTCCTCGATCCCCTTCTGCTCCAGCAGATCGAAGACGCCGGCCTTGCGCAGCACGCGCTCGAAGTACATGCGCGACTCGTAATCGCCGAAGTTGATGGACCCCACGACCTTGTCCACCCAGGCGCCCGTGACGTACCAGACGCCGTCGTCCTCCCGGGTGATCTCGATCTCGCGCTCCGTGGGCGCTTCGGGCTCGGGCGGGATATACTCCGCCTCGTAGACCGTCACGGGCGGCAGCTTCTGCAGCTCCGCGTAGACGAGGCCCATCAGCTCCCGCACGCCCTGATTGGCGGCGGCGGAGATCGACGTGAACAGGTACCCCAGCTCCTCCGCATGGGCCTTCAGGCGCTGCAGATTGTCGCTGTCGGGATCGAGGATGTCGCACTTGTTGGCCACGACGATCTGCGGGCGTTTGGCCAGCTCCTCGCTGTAGCCCCTGAGCTCGGCGTTGATGGCGTCCAGGTCCTCCACGGGGTCGCGGCCCTCGCTGCCGGAGACGTCCACCAGATGGACCAGCAGCCGGCAGCGGTCGATGTGGCGCAGGAAGTCGAAGCCGAGGCCGGCGCCCTCCGCCGCGCCCTCGATGATGCCGGGGATGTCGGCCATGACGAAGGACGCGCCCTCGTCGATGTACACGACGCCCAGATTGGGGGTCAGGGTGGTGAAATGGTAGTTGGCGATCTTCGGCCGCGCCGCCGAGGTGACGGACAGCAGCGTCGATTTGCCCACGTTGGGGAAGCCGACGAGACCCACGTCGGCGATGAGCTTCAGCTCCAGCGTCAGGTAGAGCTCCTGACCGGGCAGGCCGGGCTTGGCGAAGCGCGGGGCCTGCCGCGCGGGCGTGGCGAAGTGGACGTTGCCCCAGCCGCCGTTGCCGCCGCGGGCCGCCACATAGGGCTTGTCGTCCGACATGTCGTGGATCAGCAGGCCGCTTTCGGCGTCCTTGATCAGTGTGCCCCGGGGGACGCGGATGACGATGTCTTCGCCCTTCTTGCCGAAGGACTTCTTGGTGCCGCCCATCTCGCCGTCGCCGGCCACGTATTTGCGCTTCATGCGGAAGTCCAGCAGCGTGGACATATTGTCGTCCACGACGAACACGACGTCGCCGCCCCTGCCGCCGTCGCCGCCGTCGGGCCCGCCAGCGGCGATGTATTTCTCCCGGTGGAAGGACACGCGGCCGTCGCCGCCCTTGCCGGACTTGATCCTGATCCTGACGAGGTCTACAAACATGTGCGTCAGCCTCCTTTCTCAATGACAGAAAAAGAACGGGCGAACCGATATTCGCCCGTTCCGTGAAGTTCGTGATCAGTCGGCCATCGGATAAACCGAGACCTGCTTGCGATCCTTGCCCAGACGCTCGAAATGGACGCTGCCGTCTACCAGAGCGAAGAGGGTATCGTCGCTGCCGCGCCCGACGTTGGTGCCGGGATGGATCTTGGTGCCGCGCTGACGGACCAGGATGTTGCCGGCCAGAACGAACTGACCGTCGCCGCGCTTGGCGCCCAGACGCTTGGCCTTGGAATCACGACCGTTCTTGGTCGAGCCGCCGCCCTTTTTATGTGCCATGGTTTACACCTCCGTATCGAAATTATACAATGGATAAACAGAAAGACTTAAGCCTCGATCTTCTCGATGACGACCTTGGTGTAAGGCTGCCTGTGGCCCTGACGCCTTCTGTAGTTCTTCTTGGCCTTATACTTGAAGACCAGGATCTTCTTCTGCTTGCCGGTCTTGACGACCTTGCCGGTAACGCTGCCGGAACCGATGGACACCTTGCCCTCTTCACCCGTCATCAGGGTCTTGAAGCTGACCTCGGCGCCATCCTCCACGTCGAGCTTTTCGACATAGATGGTGTCACCCTCGGAAACCTTGTACTGCTTTCCGCCGGTCACGATCACTGCGTACATGTGCTGCACCTCTCCTTCATTATGGGCTCGCTCTAAGGGTAAGCCGACGCTTTTGCGCGCGCCCAAATAACGCGCACCCGTTCAATGCGGCTTTAGTAGTATAACATCTGTGCGGGCGGTTGTCAAGGGGGTTTCATCAGACAAACAGCGACAGATACATAACAGATACATATTATAATAAAACGCGCCGCATTTTACAAGCGCCTGCGCCTCTGCTCTTGCAATCCGGCGCGATTTTTGATACGATAAGCCTGTCAATTCAGGCTTTAAAGCAGGAAAAAGGGGGTCATCGCATGAAGGAGCTTCGGTTCGGACATATCAGCGACATCCACTGGCCGGGCGACGTGTCGCGGCTCAAGGGCAACATGCTGAAATGCGTGGAGGCCGGGGGCGACCCGGCGGCGACGCTGACGGTGGCGCTGCGGGAGCTGAGCGAGGAGAGCATCGACTTTCTGATCGTCACGGGCGATATCTGCCACGAGGGCACGCCTGATGACTATGCCGACGTGCGGGAGCTGTTCGACAAGTACCTCCCCGGGGTGCCGCGGCTGTGCGCGCTGGGCAATCACGATGTGCGCGAAGCGTTCCGGCAGGGCTTCCTGGGCGACCGCTACGGCGGCACGCATCCCTACTGCGACCGGCTGGACGTGGACGGTCTGCGCATCCTCAGTGTGGACAGCGCCTGGGAAAAGAAGCTGGAGGGCTCGCTGGACGACAAGCAGCTCGACTGGCTGGAGGAGCAGCTTGCGGACCAGATGCCCCGCGGCTCGATCCTGCTGTTCCACAACCCCATCAGCCCGCAGACGGCTTCCATGGAGCTGACGCCCCGATTCGAGCGCATCCTCCGCGGCGGCGACTTCATCGGGCTGTTCAACGGCCACATCCACCGCTCCTGCACCGACTGGGCGGCGGGCATCCCCCATTACACCTGTCAAGCCATCGGCTTCGACATCGAGGTCAACGGGATCAAAAAGACCGCGGCCTACACCACCCGGGGCGGCTACAATCTCTGCGTGCTGCGGGACGGCGGCGAGTTCTTCGTCGAGAGCCGCATCGCCTCCCCCAAGGGCACGATCTTCCTGACGAAATAGCATCGGAAAGCGGGAGCGACCATGAAATACTTTGAAGAGTTCAAGCGCGCCATGAAGCTGGCGAACTTCCTGGCGCTGGGCGTGCTGTTCGGCACGGGCGTGCTGCCCTGGCTGATGGAAAAGGACAAGACCGTCGCCAACGTCCTCTTCCTCCAGTCCCTGTTGCGCATCGTCAGCGTCTACGCAGGCGCGGTGGCGCTGATCTTCATCGCGGAGGTCATCCGCACGAAGGCCCGGGAGAAAAAGGGCGTCACAAAGTACAAGAAAAAATAGAGCTTTTCTGACAGTCTCTTGCCGCCCTTCCGGGCGGCTGCGCCTGGCGCAAATCAGGATTTGCGCCATAAAGGACCCGCGGGTAAATCAAAGATTTACCCGCTCGGGCCGGTCTGCTGCAGCGCACTCGCTGACGCTCGCACGTTTGCAGACCGGAAGGTGTGTTTTCGGCGGCACA
>SVKN01000075.1 GCA_015068445.1 Oscillospiraceae bacterium
CGAGGTGGACGTTTATCCCGTTGACCGGGAGACGGGGCTGCTGTTCCCCTACAGCCTGCGCATCGTCACCGAGCGCGACGAGCCCTCGCCCTTCCTGGTGCTGCAGGAGATGGTCAGCGGCAAGCTGGGCGTTTCCGCGCCCTTCGACGGCCGTATGGACGTGCGCATCATCCAGGGCCCCACGGACGAGGGGAATCTCCGGGCGGAGCTCTACGTCCCCGTGGAGATGGATCTGACGGGCCGCGAGTGCGACGTCTACGCCATCGTCAACAGCCTGTGCTCCTGCCGCGGCGTGGAACGCGTCACCGTGCTGATCAACGGCCGCGCCCCGTCCTCCCGGGGCCTCGTCGGCTGCGACGGCCCCCTGGGCTTCAGCGCGTCGTACCTGCGGCAGGCGGATCAGTGACGATTTGTTGAAATAGCCGATCTTGTGTTTCGCGCGGCGGGACGTTCCCTCGGGAGCGCCCCGCCTTTCTGCGCGGAAACACGGGCCAGACTGGAAGCATCCGGTAAATCCCACTCCGTCAAGAGGACAGTTTTCACGAAATATCCCCCGGCGCAAGCGCGTTTCGGGTGCGAAAAGACCAAAAATGTGTGAATCAATATCTTGTTGCTTTTGACGAATATGGCAGAGTGTCCACCACAATATATTGATTTTGACGATTGACAACGATCAAGATGCGGGACTATAATGAAAACCGTGGCCGTCCGGCGCAGCCGGATGGCGTCAGAATGGATAAAAATATCAGATACACTGGTTTGGGAAATCAAGGAGAGTCACTATGTTCAAGACGATCATCAAGCGCGACGGGCGCGAGGTCCCGTACGACATCAGTAAAATATCCGCCGCCATCGCCAAGGCCATGAAGGCCTCCTTCCGTGCCGACGACGGCGAGAGTGACCGCATGGCGACGCTGGTGGAAAAGCAGCTGGCCGCCACCTTCGGCGACAAGGCCCCCGGCGTCGAGGATATCCAGGACGTGGTCGAGGAGGTCCTGATGGACAACGGTTACGCCATGGTCTCCAAGAAGTACATCATCTACCGCGCCGAGCGCAGCAAGGCCCGCGAGATGAAGACGAACCTCATGCGCATCTACAACGAGATCACCTTCGCCGACGCCGAAGACAGCGACCTCAAGCGCGACAACGCCAACGTCGACGGCGATACCGCCATGGGCACCATGCTCAAGTACGGCAGCGAGGGCGCCAAGGACTTCTACGAGAAGTACATTCTCACCCCGGAGCAGAGCAAGGCTCACCGGGAGGGCGACATCCACATCCACGACTTCGATTTCTACACCCTGACCACCACCTGCTGCCAGATCGACATCGAGCAGCTGTTCCACAACGGCTTCTCCACGGGCCACGGCTTCCTGCGCGAGCCCAACGACATCTCCAGCTACACCGCCCTGGCCTGCATCGCCATCCAGTCCAACCAGAACGACCAGCACGGCGGCCAGTCGATCCCCAACTTCGACTACGGCCTGGCCAAGGGCGTCGCCAAGACCTTCCGCCGCATCTACGCCGCCAACCTGGCCAAGGCTGTCGTCCTGCTGGACAACACCTTTGAGGGCGAGAACGACGAGCGTCAGGAGAAGATCCGTCATCTGTTCAAGAAGATGGGCAAGGACACCGGCCTGTGGCCCGAGATCAACATGAGCGAGGCGTTCAAGGCCGCCGAGAAGGAAGCCCTGGCCGCCGAGGGCGTCGAGGGCGAGCTGTATGACAAGGTGACGAAGTTCGCCTACGACAACGCGCTCCGCGAGACCGACAAGACCACCTATCAGGCCATGGAGGCCCTGGTCCACAACCTGAACACCATGCACTCCCGCGCCGGCGCCCAGACGCCGTTCTCCTCCATCAACTACGGCACCGATACCTCCCCCGAGGGCCGCATGGTCATGAAGAACGTCATGCTGGCCACCGAGGCCGGTCTGGGCAGGGGAGAGACCCCGATCTTCCCCATCCAGATCTTCCGCATCAAGGAGGGCATCAACTACAACCCCGGCGATCCCAACTACGACCTGTTCAAGCTGGCCTGCCGCGTGTCGGCCAAGCGCCTGTTCCCCAACTTCAGCTTCATCGACGCCCCCTATAACCTGCAGTACTACAAGCCCGGCCACCCCGAGACCGAGGTCAGCTACATGGGCTGCCGCACCCGCGTCATGGGCAACGTCTACGATCCCGACAACCAGATCTCCTTCGGCCGCGGCAATCTGTCTTTCACCTCCATCAACCTGCCCCGCATCGCCATCAAGAGCAACGGCAACATAGAGTGGTTCTTCGAGGAGCTGGAGCGCAAGATGGATCTCGTCAGCCAGCAGCTGATGGACCGCTACAACATCGTCGCCAAGAAGAAGGTCCGCAACTTCCCGTTCCTCATGGGCCAGGGCGTGTGGATCGGCTCCAAGAACCTGTCTCCCGACGATACCGTCGGCGAGATCCTGAAGAACGGCACGCTGTCCATCGGCTTCATCGGCCTGGCCGAGACGCTGGTGGCCCTGATCGGCAAGCATCACGGCGAGAGCGAGCAGGCCCGCAACCTGGGCCTCGAGATCATCGGCTTCATGCGCGAGTATCTCGACAAGAAGAGCCAGGAGACCGGCATGAACTACACGCTGCTGGCCACCCCCGCCGAGGGCCTGTCCGGCCGCTTCGTCCGCATCGACAAGAAGAAGTACGGCATCATCCCCGGCGTCACCGACAGGGAGTACTACACCAACTCCTTCCACGTGCCCGTCTACTACAACATCTCCGCCTACGACAAGATCAGGATCGAGGCCCCCTATCACGCGCTGACCAACGCCGGCCACATCAGCTACATCGAGCTGGACGGCGATCCCAGCCAGAACCTCGAGGCCTTCGAGAAGGTCGTGCGCACCATGCACGACTGTGGCATCGGCTACGGCTCCATCAACCACCCCGTCGACAGCGACTGCGTCTGCGGCTACACCGGCATCATCGGCGAGTACTGCCCGCGCTGTGGCCGCCGCGAGCGCGACAACGGCCCCAAGTTCGAGCGCATCCGCCGCATCACCGGCTATCTGGTGGGCACCATGGACCGCTGGAACGACGCCAAGCAGGCCGAGGAGCGGGATCGGGTGAAGCACAGTGTCTAAGCTGCGCGTGGCCGGGGTCGTCCCCGGCTCCATCACCGACGGCCCGGGCATCCGCTTCGCCATCTTCGTGCAGGGCTGTGCCCACAACTGCCCCTTCTGCCAGAACCCCGAGACCCATGACTACAACAGCGGTACCGAGCGCGACACCGACGAGCTGCTGGGGCACATCAAAAAGGACCCCATGCTCACCGGCGTCACCTTCAGCGGCGGCGAGCCCTTCGATCAGCCCGGCCCCCTGGCCGAGCTGGGCCGGGAGGTCAAGGCGCTGGGCCTGGAGTTGGCCGCCTATTCCGGCTATCTCTACGAGCAGCTGCTGGCCGACCCCGACAAGCGGGAGCTGCTGGAGCTCTGCGACGTGCTGATCGACGGCCCGTTCATCATGGAGCAGCGCAACCTCGACATCCGCTTCAAGGGCTCCGAGAACCAGCGCATCATCGACGTCCCCGCCAGCCTCTCCTCCGGCACGGTCGTGCTCAAGGAGGACGGCCGCTGGATCGCGGGCCCCGAGCTGTTCGTCCGCCCCGGTTCCCGATAAGCAAAACGATACGATCACGTTCACCGTGCCTCCCTTCGGAGGCACGGTTTCTTTTTTGGCCGTCAAAAATCAACAAAAATCTATCATCATGCACCCGAAAAACAAAACGGTCTGCCAAAACGATTAAGGCTTTCACTATAAATACCTCAAAGATTTATCAATAAGTCCGATTCGCCCTATCGGCGCACAAAATGCGGAACATGGGACAGGGAAGGCCGCAAATCGGCTCACAGAGCGGTTTGTAAAGAAAGTAAGCTGCGAACAACCGCCCGATCTTGCCAAAAACGCAACGAAACTGGTTTCACGCTTAAAAGCACTGAAACTATAGTAAGCACTCTATTATATTCAGCAAATGTCACAAAACGAATCGTGAACCTCATGTTTCAGTTGCGAAAGATGAACAAATGATGTACAATAACCACATAAGATTGCCGCCCAAAATATACGGGATCGAGCGGCGGACGATCAACCCGGAAAGGAGTGTGGCCTGCGAAGCATGAGGTCCAGCGTCCTACAAAACAAGATGTATTGCAGCGTGGCTGCCATGCATACAGTAAGTGGGTATTAAAGCCCAATGGAAAATGAGGAGGTAAACTGTATATGGAACTTGAATATTTAAAAACTGCAAATAGCCTGGGCATGTGGATCTCCTGCATCCCGGCTGTTCTGCTCGTTCTCTTCCAGGCTTGGCTCTTCCTGAAGAGGGCGTGGGCTACCGGCCCGAAGATGGGCGTCACCAACGAGCAGATGAAAGAGGCTGCCAAGTCCTCGCTGTTCGCGTCCATCGGCCCGTCCATCGTTATCGTTTCCGGCATGGTCTCGCTGCTGGCTTCCGTCGGCGGTCCTCTGGCCTGGATGCGTCTGGCCTTCATCGGCTCCGTCATGTACGAGCTGCCCGCCGCTGACCGTGCTGCTACCGCTGCCGGCTGCCACCTGGGCACCAACGACATGACCGAGGCCGCGTTCGCCAACGCCGCCTGGATCATGACCACCTGCTGCCTTGGCTGGATCATCATCTCCGCCCTGTTTGCCGACAAGATGGAGACCTTCCGCGATAAGGTCACCGGCGGCAGCATGGATGCTGTCGTGGCTCTGACGGCCGGCGGCGGCGTCGGCGGCTTTGGTTACATGGTCGCTCAGCGTATGATCAACGCCAGCAAGTCCAACTTCGTTGCGGCTCTGGCCGGCTTCATCATCATGTCTCTTCTGAACGTCTACATTCAGAAGACCCATGCCAAGTGGGCCCAGCAGTTCGGCATGACCATCGCCATGTTCGGCGGCATGCTGTGCGGCGCCTTCTTCCTTTAATCGAAGCGTCATCTGAGAGAAGGAGAGAACAATTATGGAAAATACGAATAACAACGCCTTCAGGGGCGAATTCCTCCCTTATATCATCAAATGGGGCCGCGGCACCAACCTGCTGGGCGTGCTGCTCGTGTTTGGCCCCTGCCTCTATCTGGGCCTGCAGGGCATCTGGCCTGACTGGAGCGCCTTCATGGCCGCTTTCGCGATCCAGTTCCCGCTGGTCTGCTCCGCGTACATCCGCGAGCCTATTTCCTACTTCGCCATGCTGGGCGTGCCCGGCACGTACATGGCCTTCCTGTCCGGCAACATCTCGAACCTCCGTGTTCCTGCTTCCTCCATCGCCACCAAGTCCGTTGGCATCGAGGAAGGTACCGACAAGGGCACCATCACCGCCACCATCGGCTGCGCGGTCTCCACGCTGGTCTCCACGGTCATGCTTACCCTGGGCGTCATCGGCGGCGCTGCTCTGCTGAACGCACTGCCCCCGGTCGTCACCTCCGCGCTGAACCTGCTGCTCCCCGCTCTGTTCGCAGCTCTGCTGTCCAACTACCTGTTCATGAACCCGAAGCTCGGTATCATCATGATCCCGGTCGCGTTCCTGATGTACTGGCTGCAGCTCCAGGGCGTGTTCAAGTGGGCCGGCCTGTTTGCCTCCTCCATCCCCCCGCTGATCGCTTCCTTCGGCGGCATGGGCCTTGGCGTTTTCCTGGCCAAGAAGAAATAACATCCACCTCCCTCATGCCGTGTCCCGCCTCCGGGCGGGACCGGCATGTCCCTTTATAAGGGCCTGTTTTCATTCCCATTACCAATTGACTAAAAAAGAAAGAAGGAGAAACTTATGCCTTATCTGAAAGCTATCGACGCCGCGCAGCCCGCTCTGATCGACATCGCCGCCAAGATGTGGGACTGCCCCGAGACCGCTTTTAACGAAGTCAACGCCTGCAAGTGGATCTCCGAATACCTGGCCTCCCAGGGCTTCGAGGTCGAGACCGGCTACGTCGGCCTGCCCACCGCCATCAAGGCTACCTGGGGCTCCGGCCATCCCGTCATCGGCATCCTGGCCGAGTATGACGCGCTGCCCGGCATGAGCCAGAAGCAGCAGGCCACCAAGGAGCCCGTCGTCGTCGGCGCCCCCGGCCAGGCCTGCGGCCACAACCTGCTTGGCATGGCCTCCGTCGGCGCAGTCCTCGGCATGAAGGCTGAGCTGGAGGAGAAGAAGCTGTCCGGTACCGTCGTCTTCCTGGGCTGCCCCGCTGAGGAAGTCCTCACCGGCAAGGCCTTCATGGCCCGCAACGGCGCGTTCCGCGACCTGGATCTGGCCTTCTCCTGGCACGGCAGCACGATGAACACCATCACCGATGCAGACGGCGTCATGACCGGCCTGAACAGCGCGATCTTCCACTTCAAGGGCCGCACCGCCCACGCCGGCGGCGACCCCTACAACGGCCGTTCCGCTCTGGACGCTGCCGAGCTGATGAGCGTCGGCGCCAACTACCTGCGCGAGCACGTCACCTCTGACGTCCGTATCCACTACAGCTACAAGGAAGCCGGCACGGCTCCCAACATCGTTCCCGACCGCGCGTCTGTCTGGTATTACGTCCGCGCCATGAGTCGTGAGGCCATCGAGGACACCTATGATCGTCTCGTCAAGGTCGCCAAGGGCGCTGCCATGATGACCGAGACCGAGGTCGAGATCGAGTTCCTGGGCGGCTGCTACAACACCCTGAACAACCATGTCCTGGCCGAGACCCTGCATCAGGCTCAGCTGGATGTCGAGCGCCCCGTCTGGACCGAGGAAGAGAAGGCCTTTGCCGCCAAGCTGAACGAGCAGTCTCCCACCTACGCCGCCATGAAGGCCGCGGGCAAGCTGGACGGCTGCCCCATCTGCGACTTCGTCAACGAGCTGCAGCATAACAACGGCTACGGCTCCACCGACGTCGGCGATGTCATGCACATCGTGCCCTGCACGCAGATCATGACCGCCACCTGCAACCTGGCCGCCCCTGGCCACAGCTGGCAGATCGCCGCCTGCGCCGGCAACTCCATCGGCTTCAAGGGCATGATCTACGGCGCGAAGGTCATGGCTGACGCCGCCGCCAAGATCTATGAGGATCCCACCATCGCCGAGAGGGCCAAGGCCGAGTTCGACGAGGCCATGAAGGGCAAGACCTATAAGTGCCCGATCCCCATGGAAGTTCCTGTTCCCAGCCCCAGAAATAATTGAGGACATAATCAACCCTGTCAGTAAGTTGTAAGCCAACCTAACAAATCGGGCGCTCCTCTCCCATATGGGGGAGGAGCGCGAGTATGACATGAATATGAAAGGAGAACGATTTCCTATGACTGGTTCCATCGCTGTCAAGAAGATCCGCGAAGAGAAGGATACTTTCTATAACCACGCGCAGAAGATGTGGGATTGCCCCGAGACCGCCTACAACGAGGTCAACGCCTGCAAGTGGACCGCCGAGCTGCTGGAGCATTACGGCTTTGAGGTCGAGACCGGCTACGCCGGCCTGCCTACCTGCGTCGTGGGCAAGTGGGGCTCCGGCCATCCCGTCATCGGCTTCCTGGGCGAGCTGGACGCGCTGCCCGGCATGAGCCAGAAGATGGTCGATCATCCCGAGCCCGTCGTGGTCGGCGCCCCCGGCCAGGCCTGCGGCCACAACCTGCTGGACACCGCCTGCCTGGCGGCTGCCGTCGGCGCGAAGGCCGAGATGGAAGAGAGAAAGCTCCCCGGCACCATCATCTTCTACGGCTGCCCCGCTGAAGAGGCTCTGACCGGCAAGGTCTTCATGGCCAGAAACGGCGCCTTCGACGGTCTGGACTGCGCCTTCTCCTGGCACGGCGGCACGAACAACGCCATCTCCCTGGGCTGCTCCAACGGCCTGAACAGCGCGATCTTCCACTTCAAGGGCCGCACCGCCCACGCCGGCGGCGATCCCTACAACGGCCGTTCCGCTCTGGACGCCGCCGAGCTGATGAGCGTCGGCGCCAACTACCTGCGTGAGCACGTCACGAGCGATATCCGCATCCACTACAGCTACAAGGAAGCCGGCACGGCGCCCAACATCGTTCCCGATCGCGCCGCTGTGTGGTATTTCGTCCGCGGCATGAGCCGCGCCGCCATCGACGACGTTTACGAGAGACTGTGCAAGGTCGCCCGCGGCGCCGCCATGATGACCGAGACCGAGGTCGAGATCGAGTTCCTGGGCGGCTGCTATAACACCATGCCCAACGTCTACATGGCCAACATGACCCATGAGCTGATGGAAAAGATGGAGAAGCCCGTCTGGACCGAGGAAGAGCTGGCCTTCGCCGACAGCCTGAACAAGCAGTCCCCGCGTTATGAGGCTGTCAAGGCCTCCGGCGCGCTGGACAACGGCCCGCTGGCCACCACCGTCAGCCCGATGGTCGAGGTCAACGGCGGCGGCTCCACCGACGTCGCCGACGTCGAGGCTCTGTGCCCCTGCATCCTGGTCAGCACCGCCACCTGCAACCTGGCCGCCCCCGGCCACAGCTGGCAGATCGCCGCCTGCGCCGGCAACAGCATCGGCTACA
>SVKN01000076.1 GCA_015068445.1 Oscillospiraceae bacterium
GCTCCTTCGTCACGACCCAGTCGGTGACGACGCGGGAATCCTCCCGGCCGTCCACGTAGGTGACGTCCGCCGTGACGGAGGCCTCGCCGTAGACGCCGCTTTTGATCACGCGGCTCTGGGTGGTGTACATCTCGTCATTTTCCTGCCTGACCGTGTCGTAATCGATGCGCTGGACGTACTGCTCGCTGACGGTCTCCTTGACGGACAGCACGGGCACAGAGGCCTGCACGACGACGTGGGTGCCCACCAGCAGGTTTTCCGCCTGCACGCCGGGATTGTTGGCCATGACGTCGGCGGTGGTGGTGCCGTAGCGCGCGGCGATGCCCGACAGCGTGTCGCCGGGCTGGACTTCATAGATGACGGCGCTCCGGGTCTCGCCGGTCAGGCGGGACTCGATGTCGGCCACCGACATCTCACGGGCGTCCATGGAGCCCTGAGGCACCACCTGCACGTCCTGGACGAAGTCGACCTTGCCGCCCTTGAAGGACGTGGCGTTCTTCTCCAGCAGCCGCTGGCGCAACAGCTCGAGGGCCGTGCGGCTGCGGTTGGCGCCGATGGGCTGACCGTCTACGGTCAGCACGTATTTGACGGCCAGGTCGCCGAGACCGGCCATGAGGTAATCCGAGATCTGCTCGCGGTCGACGCCGCGGCCGTCGTCGTAGGCGATGGAGTAGGAGACGTCCACGTCGAGGCTGTAGGGCGCGCCGACATACTGGGACACGCGGTCCTGGACGGACGAGAGGATCTCCTCCATCTCGGCGCGGTCGCTGACGATGCCCACGGGCACGCCGTTGATCTCCACGCGCAGGCCGACGCTGAGGAAGCAGACGGTCAGGATGCCCACGGTGGCCGCTGCCAGCATCAGCGCGGGGATGAGCCTGCCGCGCACGTGGGCCGGGCGTCGCAATGCGCGCAGACGAAGCTGCCACAGGCCGGACAGCGCCTTCTGGAACAGGCGCTCCACCCCGTAGGCCGTCCGCGCCAGCGTCCGGTACAGGGGCAGGAAAACGGCGCGGCCCACCCGGGCCAGACCGCCGAGAACGACGGACAGAAGCCGGACCCAGAAGCCCAGCAGATCGTGCACCGTCTCAGAGCCCATACCGATGCCGGCCATGCGGGACAGGTGCAGCCGCGTCACGACCCATCTGCGGCGCAGACGGTGGGAATGCCGGGGGGACGCGCCCCCGTAGGATCGGTCGAGAGAAGCCATTGATATCCTTTCAGCCGCCCTTGCAGACGGCAACAATTACAATTTGGTAACAACTGTAACAATCTTACTACAACGCTCCTCCGTTGTCAAGGGTACATCCGAAATACCAGAAAAAAGCACAGCGCGCACGCTGCGGCCCCCAGCGCGAAAGAGACGAGCAGGGGCCACAGGCGATGCAGCCTGACCCGCCGCACCCCCGTCACCGTGTATTCCCTTGCGATGGCGTCGGCCAGCGCCACCAGCTCCTCGGGCGTCTCGGCCTTCAGCTCCTGCCGCCGGGGCGACAGGATGAAGATGGCCTGCTCGAAGCCGCTGTCCGCTCGGGGGCGCAGGATCACCGCCTGCTTCGTCACACCGCTTACCATAGCTCACGCCCCTTTCCCTCTCAGTCTTCCCCGCCGAGCTCGCCCTTATCCGTCGTCAGCACCAGCACGGTCAGATCGTCGCGGCTGCCGCGGCCGAAGCGGGCGAGGAGCTCGCTGGCCGTCAGGCTGCGGCACGTCTCCTCCGTCAGGGGCGAGAGGTCCGCGCCGTCGCTGGCCATGATCACGGCGTCGCCCTCCCGGAGGAAGAAGCGGATCGTCTCCGGCTGGCCGCCGGGTCCAGGCGGCAGGGACGGGCGCGAGAGGCGCTCGGCGCGGCCGTTCCGCACCACGTAGCTGTCGGCGGCGCCGCATTTGATCATCGTGCAGGCCCCGGTGAACAGGTCCAGCTCCAGCAGATCCAGCGTGGCGAAGCCCTCCGCGCCGTAGCGCGCCTGCAGAAAGGGGATCACGGCCCCGGCGCTCTCGGCAGCCGTGCAGCCGCCGCGGAGGAAGGCGGCGGTGAGCTCCAGCGCCGAGCGGGCCAGACGCGCGGCCTGACGGCCCGAGCCCATGCCGTCGGACAGCAACGCCAGCTGGCGGCCGTCCCCGGTGCGGAAGGTCTGGTAAGCGTCGCCGCACAGCTCCTCCCCGGGCTTTTTGCGCACGGCGGCGGAGACGGCGGCGCGGAGCGTCTCGCGCTCGCGGTAGACGAGGACCTCACAGTCGTCGAAGGGCACGGCCTCGGCGGGACGGAAGCGCGTCCCCGTGACGCGTTCCGCCGTGCGGAGGAAGGCGCTCTCATCCACCCATGGCTCCAGACCGTCGAAGGGGCCCACGCGGACCGTCAGTCCCCCGCCCCCGGACCAGACCTCGGCCCGGAGGCCGCGGCCGTAGGCGCGCAGCGCCTCGTTGAGCTGCTTTTCCAGAGTGGGCCGCGGGCGGCGCTCCCGCTCCTCAGCCTCGGCCATGCCCCTCGCGGCGGCGCTGAGGCCCTCGTACTGGCGCAGCAGCAGCGCGTCACGCTCCGTCTCCCGCCGCATGCGCGCCCTGCGGCGCAGCCAGGCGGCGTACTCGCGGTTCACGGCCCCGCACAATCGCTCCCGCCGGATGCAGCGCTCCGCCAGCAGCTCGGGCAGATCGGAGGCGCTGACCGCACCCTTGTCTCTGAGCGTAGGGCGCAGGGACTCCAGCCACGCCACGGCGTCCGAGTAATCCTCGATCCAGCATTTGTTCCACCGGGGACAGTCTCGGCAGACGTCGTTGACGGCGCCGTCGAAGACGGCGGAGACGTCCTCCTCCGCCGGTCCCTCCGCCGACGCGCGGGAGAAGACCGCCAGGGCGCGGCTCAGCCGCGTGAGGCCGCCCGGGGTCTTCTGCTGCGGCAGGGGGCCCGGGTCCTCCGGCTCCTCTCGGTCCGGCAGCAGCAGCCAGACCGTCACGGCCGCCAGCGCGTCCAGCGCGCCGCCCAACGATCCCATGGCGACAGACGTGACGGCGCAGATCGCCAGCCAGCACAGCGCGAAGCTGACGCGGTCCAGCCCCGGCAACGCCGCCTGCAGCGCGGCGGCCATGGCGAAGGACGGTGCGCACACCGCCGCTCCCCCGCCCGCCAGATCGACGGCCGCGCCCAGAATCGTCCCCTCCGCCGCGCCCGCAGGGCTTCGCCGCACGGCGAGCATGGCCGTCACCCCGGCCGCGGCGGCGGCCGGGGTCAGCAGGCCGAAGAGCTTCAGCGGCGCGAAGGCGCACAGCAGCATCGCCGTCAGCGCCGTCGCGCGCAGGTCGCCGCCCCGCCGGAGGCAGGCGCTGGCGGCGGCCGCCAGCAGCGCTTCCAGCAGCAGGCTCAGCAGTCCCTCCGGGCCGTTCCGCGCCGCCAGCGGCAGCCTGAGCACCAGCAGCACGGCCGCCAGCACGGCGGGCGTCAGCAACTCCCGCGTCTCCTCCGTCCGCACGGCGAAGCGCAGGCAGGCCAGCGTCAGCGCTCCGATCCCGGCGTAGACCAGACCCGCCCGGCCATAGATCATCACACTGCCCGTGCATGCGCCCAGCGTCGCCCACAGCTGCTGAGCGCCCGGCAGCGCCAGCGCGTAGCAAAGCCCGAAGGGGCGCATGTCCCCCGGCAGCCGGGCGTCGGACAGCAAAAAGGCCAGCGCAAACCGCCCCAGCCCCAAAAGCCACCCGGGCCTGTCCCTGTTTTTCGTCTCAAGCGTCTGCATGCTCCGCCCCTCCCACGGTTTTGTCACCATTATAGAGCGGCAGCCCCGCGCCTTTGGTCGGGAAATGACGGGAGAGCCGGATACTGCCCGCCCCATGCCGCAGGCGGTATCAAATGCGCCGCAGGCACAACAATTGTCAACTGTCAATTAAAAAAACCGCCCATTGCGGGCGGCTCAGGCTGTCAAAAAGGGGATCGCTCGTCGTTCTCTTTTTACGCTCGCGGCGCGAGCGGTAATGGATCAGTGTTTTCGGCGGACATGTGCCGACGAAAACACACCTTCCAGTCTGCAAACGTGAGGGGCAAAACCCCTTGCGCTGCAGCAGACCGGCCCGAGCAGGCAGATGCTCTCCTGCCTGCGGACCCTTCCTTGTCGCAAATCCTGATTTGCGACAGGCGCAGCCGCCCAAAAGGGCGGCTTTTGCTATTGCCTCCGGACGCTGAACCAGAAGCGCATCTCGTATTCGATCTCCGCAGGGGCGTAATCGTCATAGACGAACCGGGCGCCGACCTCGAAGTGCGTGACGCCCTCGCAGAGGGGGACTGCGTTCTCCATCAGCCGGATATGGTCTCCCGTCCAGGTGTTGATCACCTCGCCCCGCTTGTTCTTTGCCGTGACGGTGAAGCTGACCGGCGCCACAGGCTCGAAAGCCAGGCTGCAGCGGTCGAGTGTCGTTTCGATAGGGCTCATCTCACTGTCGCGGTCGTACCAGAGCTTCCGCTCCTGCTCTTCGCCGTTCACGCGCTTGACGGCGATCTCCCGGTCGGCGGCAATCATCGTCGTACGCCGGTCGTCGAAAAACCAGATCATCATCGATGGCATCTCGGGCTCCGCCTCCCCGGGCGGCAGCGATGTCAGGCAGCGCTCGATATACGCCCAGTCGGGCGCGTCGGGGAGGTAGTACGTCCCGTCGCCGCGGATCGTCAGCGAATGCTCGCCCAGCTCCGCAAAGACGACGGCCTCGTCGGTCTCCCAGCGGAAACGGACCCAGGGATCGTCAGCGTCGCCGCGGTTCAGGTATTCGCCGGACAGATCGCAGACCGTCAGCGTTCTGAGGTACGATCCGAACGCGCCGTCACGGTCCTCGTATTCGGTGCTGTTCCAGCCGCCCTGCAGGCAGCCGTCGATGGCGGCGATGGTCTCCCGGGGCAGCAGCTCTCCCGCCGGGCGCGCGTTCGTCCCCAGGGCGGCGACGCCGAAGGTCACGGTCCCGAGGAACAGCACCAGACCGGCAATGAGCCCGCCGCTGTTGCGGCGGCCCGGCTCCAGGATGCTTTTGAGGCGGTAGCGCAGGCTCTCCGCTGAGGAGGACAGGCAGGTGGTGAAGCCGCGCTCGTCCCCGGCCTCGCTGAGGATCAGCGAGGCGTAGCGCTTCCGCGTGTCGAGCCCTGCGTCCAGCAGGACCAGCTCGTCGCAGCACAGCTCCAGATCGGCGGCGCAGCGCCGCATGGCCAGCCACATCAGCGGGTTCCACCAGCAGGCCGCTGTGCAGAAGGTCAGAAAGAACTTGGCGGCGCTGTCGCGGCGCTGGACGTGGATCAGCTCGTGGCGCAGGATGAGGGACAGTTCCTCCGCCGTATAGCTGCGGTCGGGCAGCGCCACCACCGCGGACCAGCTGAACAGCCCCACGGTCAGCGGCACCCGGACGTGAGGCGACACGGTCAGACGGCAGGACCACAGCCGTCCGGGCTTTTTGTTGCAGATCTCGGGCAGGAGCGCGTCAAACAGCGTCTGCGCTTCTTCGGGCGCGTCGTGGCTGTCCCGGAGGATCGCGCGGCGGAAGCGCAGGTGCGAGGCGATCCTCCACAGCAGCATGGCCGCCGCGCCGACGAACCAGACAGCCAGGATGCGCGTCCCGTCCGCGTGACCCAGCGGCAGCCGGATCAGCCACAGCGGGCGGTCCAGACAGAACATGGCGTTGAAGAAGATGTAATAGAGGTTCGGCAGCATCCACAGCGCGGCGCAGGCGGCGGCGCTGACGCGCCTGCGCAGGGGGATCATCAGCGGCAGCAGCAGGGCGTAATACAGCGTGATGTGCAGGAACAGGCCCGGTATCGACCGGCGCAGGAACTGCAGCGCCAGCTCTCTCCCGCCCATCAGCGGCAGGAACACGATCAGCGCCCCGATGCATGTCAGCAGCAGATCGGGCTGGATCAGAGGCGCATATTGCCGCTGGAGAAAGCGGTCGGCGCGCTCATACTCGCCCTGAGGCGCGCGTCGTCGCTCGAAATGGAACGCGGCCGCGCCGGACACGATGAGCGCGAGGATCACGTGCATGAACAGATAATAGGTCGTCATAAGGCGTCACGCTCCAGCAGGCGGCGCAACTCATCCAGCTCCTCCCGGCTGAGACCGCTGTCCGCGAGGGCGGCGGCAAAGGCGGGCAGCGAGCCGCCGCAGAGCTTGTCCAGGAATCGGCGGCTCTGGGCGGCGAGGTAGTCGTGCTCCGCGACGAGGGGTGTGTAGACCGAGGAGCGGCCCTGCTTTTCGATCCGGATGAAGCCCTTGGCGTGCAGGCGGGTCAGCAGTGTCAGAAGCGTCGTCTGGGCCATGGGGTGACGCAGCGCCATATCGGTCTCCAGCCGTGCACGCTCCACGGGCGGCTCCATGGACCACAGCGCCTGCATGACCTCCAGTTCAGAATCCGGCAGCTTGCGGAGTTCCATGGGATCATCTCCTCTACAGTTGTAGTATATATTTATTCTACAGGTGTAGAGTGGATTTGTCAAGAGGGTTGAGGCGGCGGGTGCGTTGACGGGACCGTGATGTGCGCCGACCAGTGCGGAACGGTGTGGGCGCCGTTCCCTACGAAGACCAGTATCCGGGGCCATAATGTGCGCCGACGCCCTTCCTTGGCTCCCTCCATGAGGGAGCTGTCAAACGGCAGCGCCGTTTGACTGAGGGAGTTGCAGCGGGATGCACGCGTTTCCGGAGCGTCTCAAAGCCCGGGGCAACTCCTTCCACCACCTTCGGTGGTCCCCCTCCCTCATAGAGGGAGGCTATGCTGACGGGGCCGTGATGTGCGCGGACCGGTTATGGCGGCCGCAGGCCGCCGCTGCGACCACACGCCGCGGCAGCGGCGGTATCCAATGCGCCGCAGGCACCACAATTGTCAACTGTCCACTGTCAACTGAAAAACCGCCCCGGGGGGCGGTTTTGCTTTTATTCTCCGACGATGACGCGGATCTCGCCGCCGTTGGCGGCGGTGTCGTCGTAATAGGCGGTGAGGGTCAGGCCGGCGAGCTCCGCGCGGCTGGAGAGGTACCAGTCGTCGCCGGAGCGGCGGTAGAACTGGACGCTGCCGCCGAGGTCCATGACCGTGCCGTCGGAGAGGGTGACGGTCAGCTGGCCCAGGAGCTGGACGCGCTTGCCGTCCAGCTCCTTGATGGTCTTCACCGCGCCGTCCTTATACTCGAAGACGGCGGGGCCGACCTTGGCGCTGAAGCCGGACTGGGCCGACAGGACGCCGGGGACGCCGCCGATCATATAGACGTAGGTGCTGGGGGCGGCCAGCAGGTTCTCGCTGCGGCTGACGCTCGTGACGACGCCGAAGTCGTTCATGTCGCCGGTGACGTTTTTGAGGATCAGTGTGTCGATATGGCTGCCCGTGACGCTGCAGTACGCCACGTCGGACGACGCGATATCCACCTTCTCGAGCCGCCGGGCCGTCAGGCGCACGGCGCGGGCGGAGAGGAAATCGACGATGCGGCTGTCCTCATCGAGGGTATAGCCGTCCAGCAGGCCGTTTTCCACGGTGCCGGAGGGCGTGACGCTGCCCTTGACCTTTTTGACGGTCAGCTCGTCGCCGCGGACGGCGGCCGCGGCGATATCGCCTGCCTTGAGGCTGCCGGAATAGGGGTAGACGTGGGTGAGCCCATCCGCGCCGAACAGCGTCAGCTGCTTGCTCTGGATCAGATTGCCCCGGGCGTCGGCCTGGGCGCCCGTGGCAACGGACAGCACCACGCCCGTGACGCTCTCCTCCAGCGTGCCGCCCGTCAGGACGAAGACGCCCTGACCGCCCGCGCCCAGAAGCACCGTCACCTTGTCGCCCACCTTGACGGTGCCGGGATCGGAGAAGGCGAAGATCGCGCCGGAGCTGCCCAGGGGCACCGTGACGCCGGAGACCGTGACGGCCGAGGGCGCGACGGTGGAGGGGCTGATGGCCTGGACGACGCCGCTGACCTTGTCGGAATAGGCCCAGACCGTGGCGACGTCCTTAATATAATACAGCACGTCGGCCTGACGCAGGCTCCCGACGTCGGAGGCGCGGCGGTCGCGGTAGACGAGCCGGGGCGCGAAGCCCACGGCGTCCTCCACGGTCGTCGCCAGCATCACGGGGCCCTGGGCCTGGGTGAGGATCAGGGATCCGTAGTTGATCTTCCCCTGGGCGTCCACGGCGTAGCCCAACTGCTGGGCGTAGACCATGCCGCTCTTCGCCTTCGCGCCCAGGCAGTTGTACAGCAGGATCGCGCAGTCGCGGCGGGTCAGAGGCTGACCCTGCACGGCGGTCATGCCGTCGTCCAGCTCCAGCGAGCGGTAGAGCGCCAGCTGAGAGGCCGGGAAGCCGTAGGCAAAGTCGGCCGCGCCGTAACCCATGGCCTTGAGGGCGATGTTGAGGGCCTCCTCCAGCGTCACCTGATTGTCGGGGCGGAAGGTGCCGTCCAGATAGCCCGTCACCCAGCCCGCGTCCCGGGCGGCGGTGACGTAGCCCGCGTACCACGTGCCTGCGCGTACGTCGGGATAAGGCGAGATATACGCGCCCGCCTGCCCCGTCGTCTTGAGGGCC
>SVKN01000077.1 GCA_015068445.1 Oscillospiraceae bacterium
CACCGACGTCGACGGCGTCTACACCATCGACCCCGCCGCTGCCCCAAGGCGCGGAAGCTGGACTACATCACCTGCGACGAGATGATGGAGCTGGCCGCCGCGGGCGCGGGCGTGCTTGAAACGAGAAGCGTCGAGCTGGCCAAGAAATACGGCGTCAAGCTGTATCTGGGCCGCTCGCTGGAAAAAGACATGACAAAGGGGACTCACATCGTGGAAAAATATTTTGAAGACGCCGTCGTCACCGGCATCGGCGTCACGGAAGACTGCACCATGCTCAGCATCAAGTGTCCCTTCGGCGGCGGGACCGTCAGCCGGCTGTTCAACGCCATCGCCGATATGAAGATCAACGTCGACATGATCTCCCAGCAGCTGGACGACAAGACCACCATGCTGTCCTTCAGCACCACCGAGGAGAACGCGAAAGAGCTGATGCAGCGCATGCCGGAGGAGCATTTTGCCATCAACGAGGGCCTGAGCAAGTTGTCCCTGGTGGGCGCGGGCATGGCCACTCACAGCGGCGTCGCCGCCAAGGCGCTGGCCACGCTGTTCGAGAACAGCATCCAGCATTACCAGATCACCACCTCGGAGATCTCCATCTCCATCACCGTTGACAAGGAAAACCTGCAGAGGGCCTGCGACGTGCTGACCGCGGCCTTCGATCTGTGCGAGGAATAAGGAGGATTTATCATGAAGCTCACCGGTTCCATCGTCGCTCTGATCACGCCCTTCACCGGGACGGGTGCGGTCGATTTCGACAAGCTGAAAGAGCTGATCCAGTGGCATATCGGGCAGGGCACCGACGGCATCGTCGTGCTGGGCACCACGGGCGAGGCCGTCACCATGAGCCACGAGGAGTGCGTAGCCGTCGTGAAGGCCGCCGTGGAGACGGCCAAGGGCCGCGTGCCCATCATCGCGGGCTCCGGCTCCAACAGCACCGCCGCCATGCTGGAAAAGAGCCTTGAATACGAGGCGCTGGGCGCGGACGGCCTGCTGCTGATCTCGCCCTATTACAACAAGGCAAACCCCGAGGGCATGTACCTGCACTTCAAGACCGTGGCCGACGCCGTGCACGTGCCCTGCATCCTCTACAACGTCCCGGGCCGCACGGGCTGCTCTATCCCCGTGGAGGTCGTCGGGCGGCTGGCGAAGCATCCCAACGTCGCCGCCATCAAGGAGGCCTCCGGCGATATCGCCTACGCCGCCAAGGTCGCCCGGTTCGTCTGCGACGATTTCGCCATGTACAGCGGCAACGACGACCAGGTCCTGCCGATCCTGTCCCTGGGCGGCAGCGGCGTCATTTCCGTCTGGGCCAACGTCATGCCCGCCGAGGTCCACGAGATGGTGAGCTGCTTCCTGAACGGCGACCTCAAACGCGCGCAGCAGCTGCAGCTGGGCTGTCTGCCCTTCGTCAATGGCCTGTTCATGGAGGTCAACCCGATCCCCGTCAAGGAGGCCATGAACCTCCGGGGCATGAATGTCGGGCAGTACCGCCTGCCCCTGTACCCCATGAGCGAGGGGAACCGCGACAAGCTCAAGACCATCATGAAGGAGTGTGGACTGCTGTGAAAGCCGTCATCGTCGGCTACGGCCGCATGGGCCGGATGATCGAGGAGGCCGCCGAGGCCGCCGGCTTCGACATCCTCGCCATCGTCGATATCGACAATCTGAACGATCTGGATGCGCTGCAGGAGCGCGCGAACGTCGTCTTCGACTTCTCTGCCCCCGCCGCGCTGGATGTGGTTTACGATTACATCAAGCGCACCGGCTCGCCGTATCTCTGCGGCTGTACGGGTCACTCGCCCGAGGAAAAGGAGAAGGTCCGCTCCCTGAGCGCATACGCCCCCGTCATCCACGCAGCCAACTACTCCCTGGGCGTCGCCGTTGTCAAAAAGGCGCTGGAGCTGATCTCGCCCGTCCTCAGGGGCAGCTTCGACGTGGAGGTGCTGGAGAGCCACCACAACCGCAAGGTGGACGCTCCCTCGGGCACGGCCATCCTGCTGGCCGACGCCGTGGACCCCGCGCACGAATACCGGCGCGTCTACGAGCGCCACTCCGTCACGGCCCCGCGCGGGGAGAAGGAGATCGGCATGGTCTCCCGCCGCGGCGGCAATCTGGCCGGCGAGCACGTCGTCGCCTTCTACGGCGAGGACGAGACCATCGAGCTGACCCACCGGGCCACCTCCCGCCGCATCTTCGTCACGGGCGCCGTCAAGGCCGCCCTGATCCTGAAAGACAAGCCCAACGGCTTTTACACCATCGAGGACCTGCTGTTTTAACGGAAAAAGGAGAGCAACATGAACGCACAGGAGATCATCAACTATATCGCCACCTCGGAAAAGAAGACGCCCGTCAAGCTGTACGTCAAGGAGAAGGAGGCCGTCGATTTCGGCGCTGCCAAGGTCTTCGGCGCGGGCGACAAGATCGTCTTCGGCGACTGGAAGGAGCTCAAGCCCATCCTGGAGCAGAACGCCGACAAGATCGAGGATATCGTCATCGAGAACGACCGCCGCAACTCGGCCATCCCCATGCTGGATATGAAGAACATCAACGCCCGCATCGAGCCCGGCGCCATTATCCGCGAGCAGGTGGAGATCGGCGACAACGCCGTCATCATGATGGGCGCCGTGATCAACATCGGCGCTGTCATCGGCGAGAGCACGATGATCGACATGGGCGCCATCCTGGGCGGCCGCGCCACCGTGGGCAAGCACTGCCACATCGGCGCAGGCGCCGTGCTGGCCGGCGTTATCGAGCCCGCCTCCGCCACTCCTGTCATCGTGGAGGACAACGTCCTCGTCGGCGCCAATGCCGTCGTCATCGAGGGCTGCCGCATCGGCAAGAACTCCGTCGTGGCGGCCGGCTCTATCGTCCTCAGCGACGTGCCGGAGAACGTGGTCGTCGGCGGCGTCCCCGCTCGCATCCTCAAGCAGAAGGACGAGAAGACCGTCAGCAAGACTGAGCTGCAGGATGCCCTGCGCACGCTGTAGGTTTCGCCGCAGGAAGAATCAAGCTGCAAAAAGTTCTTGACAACCGACGGTCAAGCGATTATAATACAGACAAATCGAGTTCAAAGATGTTGACAGAGAAAGTAGACGCGCACGAACGTCACAGCGAGCCGGGGGCGGTGGAAGCCCGGTACCAGTAAGACGCGGCCGAAAATCACTCTTGAGTCGCAGCCCGAACCAACAGTAGGCGCTGACGGATTTCCCCCGTTATCGGGAACGCATTTGATGGAATGTCGTAACAGGTGGTTGTGAATGGCTTTTCGGAGCGTTCATCCTTTTACGGATGAACGCTCCTTTTGTTTTTCACCCTGGACATTTCCGAAAAAAACTATCATGAGGTGAAAAACAATGAAGAACTCTACCAAACGCATGCTGGCCCTTCTGCTGGCCGCCGCCCTGGGCGTCACCGCCCTGACCGCCTGCGGGCAGAAGGAAGAACCGAAGAACGAAACGAGCGCCTCTGCCCAGCTGACGGCCTCCGCCGCCGAGCCCAAGACCGAGGACAAGGAGCCCGAGCCGGAGCCCGCCCCCGAGAAGCGCGACGATCTCGTCGTCGCCATGGAGAGCGAGCCGCCCACGCTCCACCCCTTTGACCACAATGCCGTCACCGCAGGCTATATGAACCTGCTGACCTACAACTCCCTGTTCAAGACCGATCCCTACACCCTGGAGCCTGTGCCCGACCTGTGCAAGAGCTATGAGCAGGTGGATGACGTCACCTGGCGCTTCACGATCTACGACAACGTCACGTTTCACGACGGCAGCCATATGACCGCCGAGGACGTCAAGGCGTCCATGGAATATGCCCGCAATTACCCCACCACGAAGCTCTACAGCGCCTTCTGGACCGACGTCAAGGTCGTTGACGAGTACACCGTGGAAGTGACCACAGACGGCTCCTACGCGCTGACGCTGCTGGATATGTCCAGCAACAAGATCGTCCCCAAGGCGCTGATCGAGCAGGACAACGACTTCAACCTCAACCCCGTGGGCTCCGGCCCGTATAAGTTCGTCTCCCAGTCCCTGGGCGACAAGCTGGAGTTCGAGGCCTTTGACGACTATTTCGATGCCGGGCATCAGCCCGTGATCAAGCATCTGACCTGGCGCATCATCCCCGAGGGCTCCTCCCGCACCATCGCCCTGGAGGCCGGCGAGGTCGATTTCCTCATCGAGGTGGAGGCCAACGATATGGGCCGCCTGCGCGAGGATGAGGCCGTTGAGGTCCAGACCGTCAGCGGCACCCGCATGAACTTCTTCTCCATGAACAACGAGGTCGCGCCCTTCAACAACGCGCTGTTCCGTAAGGCCGTCAACTGCGCCGTGGACCGCGACGCCGTGCTGACCGTCGCTCTGAACGGCGAGGGCGTCAAGGCCACCGGCACCTGCCCCAGCGTCTTCCCCGGCACCTCTCAGGACAACGTGGAGGAGTATGACTTCGAGAAGGCGCAGCAGTATCTGGAGCAGTCCGGCGTGGACGTCAGCGATCTGACCTTCTCCTGCATCGTCTCCAACGACACCACCCGCCGCGCCGCCGAGGTCGTGCAGGCCAACCTGCGCGAGCTGGGCGTCGAGATGACCATCGAGAGCCTGGACTACGCCGCGTGGCTGCAGGACGTCATGGGCGGCACCTATGAGACCGCCATCACCGGCTACACCTCCGCCAGCCTGGCCCGCTACCTGAAGGGCTCCATCCACACCTCCGCCATGAACGCCGCCAACCAGGCCCGCGTCAGCGACAGCAAGCTGGACGCCTGGATCGACCTCGGCATGACCCAGACCGACGAGGACGAGTCCAACGCCACCTTCCGCGAGGCCACGGCGTATCTGAACTCCCTGACCCCGTACGTCCCCCTGTACGAGTCCATCGTCACCCGCGCCTACAACAGCAGCCTCCAGGGCGTCGTCGTCGGCGCCTCGGGCAACGTGCACTTCGAGGATATCTCCTGGGCAGACTAAAACTGAAACCGATCGGTCCCCGCTCCCGCGAGCGGGGGCTTTTTGTATACAGTCTACCATCAGGAAAATATTTTTTGAAAAAAGTTCTTGACAGGAAAGAAATTTTGTGCTTTAATAAGACGCAGTTGAACAGCAAAGACGCTGAAGGAGATTAGTAGGCACCCCGGGGTCCACAGAGAGCCGACAAAAGCTGAGAGTCGGTACCGCAAGCTGCCGAATGTCACTCCCGAGTCGCGGGATCGAACAGGCGCAAGCCTCAGTAAAGCCCGCCGGGTTTCCCCCGTTATTGGGAACGCATTTGATGGAATGTCGTAACAGGTGGTTGTGAACGCTTTTTCAAGCCTTCATCCTTTTACGGATGAAGGCTCTTTTTGTTTTCACCGGCCGAACGGCAATTTCGATCCTGCTGTTCGGCCAATTCTTTTATGAGGTGAAAACAATGAACAAGAAGCTCATCGCCCTGCTGCTGGCCGCCCTGACGGCCATCGCCCTGTTTACCGCCTGCGCCAGCGCCTCCGCAACGGACGGCCAGCCGAAGGAAGAAGAACCGACCGAGGCGACGCCCGCCGCCGAGACAAGAGACGACCTGATTATCGCCATTGAGAGCGAGCCGCCCACGCTGCACCCCTTCGACCACAAGGCCGTGACCGCGGGCTACATGAACGCGCTGACCTACAACTGCCTGTTCAAGCTGGATCTTGACACGCTGGAGCCCATCCCCGACCTGTGCGAGAGCTGGGAGCAGCTCACCGACAGCCTCTGGCGCTTCACCATCAAGAGCGGCGTCAAGTTCCACGACGGCACGACCATGACCTCCGACGACGTGCTGGCCTCCATGGAATACGCCCGCACCTTCACGACGACGGCCGACTACACCTCCTTCTGGACGGCGATCAACAAGATCGACGACCGCACCATCGAGATCGACACCGGCACGCCCTACGCGCTGACGCTCAACAATCTCTCCTCCATCAAGATCGTCCCCAAGGCGCTCATCGACGAGGAGAACGACTTCAACCGCAACCCCATCGGCTCCGGCCCGTACCGCTTCACCGATTACGTCCTGGGCGACAAGATCGAGTTCGAGGCTTTTGAGGATTACTTCGATTCCGAAAACGCCGCAAAGATCCGCAAGCTCATCTGGCGCGTGATCCCCGAGGGCTCCTCCCGCACCATCGCCCTGGAGGCCGGGGAGATCGACATGATCATCGAGCCCGACGCCAACGACATCAGCCGCATGGAGGAGAACGACGCGATCACGGTCCTCAAGCAGGGCGGCACCCGCGTCAACTTCCTCACCGTCAACACCGAAAAGGCCCCCTTTGACGATATCAACGTCCGCAAGGCCATCAACGCCGCCATCGACAAGCAGGCCGTCATCGAGGTCGCCATGGGCGGCGAGGGCGAGATCGCGCTGTCCCAGACTCCCATGGTCTTTGAGGGCGCCTCCGACAAGGATTGCGACGCCTTTGATATGGACCTTGCCAAACAGTACATGGCCCGGTCCGCTCACAGCGGCGAGACCATCTCCTTCTCCTGCTATGTCTTCAACGACTCCGCCCGCCGCGCCGCCGAGGTCATCCAGGCCAGCCTGCTGGAGCTCAACATGGAGATGAGTATCGAATCCCTGGACTACGCCACCTACCTGACGCAGGTGTTCGCCGGCGACTACGAGATGGCCGTGTCCGGCTACACCTCCGGCACCATGTACAACTTCCTCTACGGCATCTTCCACTCTGATTCCATCAACGCCGCCAACATGGCGCGCTATAACGACCCCGAGATCGACCGCCTCATCGAGCTGGGCCGCACCCAGACGAACGATGCGGAGAGGGGAGAGACCTTCACGCAGCTCACCGATTATATCAACGCCCGCACCATCTATATCCCGCTGTATCAGGGCACCGTCATCCGTGCCCACAGCGCGGCGCTGCAGGGCTTCCGCGTCAGCGCCGCCGGCGGTATGCGTTTCGAAGAAGTTTACTGGAACGAGAATTAATTTTCAAAAAAGTTCTTGACAAGAGAGAAAAAGTGTGTTTTAATAGTACTCGAAGTTCATACAAAGACTTTGACGGAGACAGTAAGCGTCCGTGCGGTTCCCAGCGATCCGGGGCCTGGTGCGAGCCCGGAAGCAGTGCAGACGACTGAAGCTCACTCCCGAGTCGCGGCCTGAACGCTCATTCGCCAGTAGGCGCCGCCGGATCTTCCCGCCGTTATCGGGGACGCATTTGATGGAATGTCGTAACAGGTGGTCGTGAAAGCCTTCCGGGCCTTCATCCTTTTACGGATGGAGGCCCTTGTTTTTTCACCCTGTGACATTCAAGTACAATCAGAAAGGTGAAAAATCATGAAGGAAAACACGAAGAGACTGATCGCATTCATCTGTGCCGCCGCCTGCGCCGCCGCCGTTTACACCGGCTGCGCCAGTGCCGAAGCGGCGGACCCCGTCACCGTCGAGCAGACGAAGGCTGCCGAGGAGCAGACCCAGCAGCAGGCCGTGCCCGAGATCACCCCCGTCAGGGACACCGTCGTCATCGCCACCGAGAGCGAGCCGCCTACGCTGCACCCCTTTGACCACAAATCCGTCACCGCGGGCTATATGAACCTGCTGACCTACAGCTGCCTGTTCATGATCGACGTGGACACGCTGCAGCCCGTACCCGACCTGTGCAGGAGCTATGAGAACGTCAGCGAGACCGAGTGGCTGTTCACGATCTACGACAACGTCACGTTTCACGACGGCACGCATATGACCGCCGAGGACGTCAAGGCCTCCATGGAATACGGCCGCACCTTCGCCACCACGAAGGACTACACCTCCTTCTGGACCGATATCGAGGTCGTCGACGACTACACGATCAAGGTCACCACCGACGGCCCCTACGCGCTGACGCTGTTCAATCTGGCCTCCATCAAGATCGTGCCCAAGGCGCTGATCGACGAGGGCAATGACTTCAACCAGAACCCCATCGGCTCCGGCCCCTACGTCTTCCAGAGCTACACCCTGGGCGACCGCATCGAGTTCGAGGCCTTTGAAGATTACTTCCGCGAGGGCCACAAGGCCCAGATCAAGCACATGACCTGGCGCATCATCCCCGAGGGCTCCTCCCGCACCATCGCGCTGGAGGCCGGGGAGGTCGATCTGGTCGTCGAGGTGGACGCCAATGACGTCGCCCGCCTGGAAAGCAACGAGAACGTGGCGGTCTGCAAGGTGGGCGGCACGCGCCTGAACTTCTTCTCCGTCAACAACGAGGTCTATCCGTTCAACAATCAGGATTTCCGCAAGGCGCTGAACGCTGCCATCGACCGTGACGCCGTCGTGGCCGTTGCCTGCAACGGCGAGGCCACCAAGGCCATCGCCCAGACCCCCGTGATCTTTGAGGGCGGCACGGACACGAACGCCGTCGACTACGATCCCGAAGCCGCGAAAACGTATCTCGAGAGCTCCGGCATCGATCCCGAGACCATTTCCTTCTCCTGCATCGTCTCCAACGACACCACCCGCCGCGCCGCCGAGGTCGTACAGGCCGAGCTGCAGAAGAAGGAAATG
>SVKN01000078.1 GCA_015068445.1 Oscillospiraceae bacterium
GATGAACTCGGTGGCCGCGTGCAGGTCGCTGCGCTGGCCGTGGATCGTGATGGGGCTCAGGGACTCCTTCAACGCGCGGAACTCCTCGTCCGTCAGTTCGACGTCGGCCGCGCCGAGGTTTTCGAGGATGCGCCCGCGGTTCTTGGAGCCGGGGATCGGCACCACGTGGGGGTATTTGTGCAGCATCCAGGCAAGAGAGATCTGGGCGCTGGCGGCGTTCTTTTTCTCCGCCAGCTCGCTCAGCACCTCCAGCAGCGGGCGGTTGGCCGCCATGTTCTCCTGCTTGAGCTGGGGCACCCACTGGCGCACGTCGTCGCCCGTGAAGCGCTGGTTCGGATCGACCTTGCCCGAGAGATAGCCGCTGGCGATGGGGGAGAAGGGCACGAAGCCGATGTCGTGGGCGAGGCAGTAGGGGATGACGCCCTTCTCGTAGGCGCGGTCCATCATGGAATAAATATTCTGCACGGCCGTCAGCGGCGTGATGTGCTGGACGCGCTCCAGAAAGGGGACGTTGACCATGGACATGCCCCAGCCGCGGATGAGGCCGTCTTCGATCAGGCAGCTCATGCCCTCGGCCACGTCCTCCACAGGGATGGCCGGGTTGACGCGGTGGAGGTAATACAGATCGACATAGTCCGTCTGCAGCTGCTCCAGCGACGCTTCCAGATAGCGGCGCAGAGAATTGTACACCGTGCCGTCCCTCTGCGGCTCGCCGGTCGCCAGATGGAGCTTCGTTGCCAGCACGACGTCCTTGCGGATGTCCTTCAGCGCGCGGCCCACGATGCGCTCGTTGTGGCCGCGGTTCTCGGGGCGGAGGAACGGGCCATAGGCCTCCGCCGTGTCAAAGAACGTGCAGCCCGCCGCGAAGGCGGCGCGGATGGCGTCCACGGCGGAGGCCTCATCGGGGATCTCGCCGTAGCCGTGGGAGAAGCCCATGCAGCCCATGCCGATCTCCGAGACCGTCAGGTCTCTCAGCTTTCTTGTTTTCATACGGTCACTCCTGTTTGTCAAAGTCGGCGCAGTATGCAGACGACCCTGCAGCGCCGCGGCGGCATGATCCTTGCCGCCCAGTTTTCCCATGATACAAGCATAACGGATCTCGCGGAAAAAGTACAATATCGATTCTGCAAAGCGCTATGCAGCAGCTGAATAGTGAAGCGGAGGAGACGATCGCGCCGACCCGTTTTCATGTCATCCGGCAAAGAAAACGGCCTGTCCCGGCGGGGACAGACCGTGCTTCATTTCAGAATCGTGAGAGCGCCCGGCGCAGAGGGCGATCAGAGAAGCAGCAGCGCCAGCAGCACAAGCGTCGGGACCATCACGGTGTCGTACTCGCTGGGCGACAGCAGCTCCGCCGCGGCGCCGATCAGCGACGATGCGAGGCACCGCAGGGGCGTTCCCAGAACGAACAGCCCGCAAACGAAGGACGAGACAGCCATGGCCGCCGTGCCCTCCCAGGACTTTTTGCCGTCCGCGAAGGGCGCCTTGTGACGCCCGAAGGGGACGCCGACCAGCGCCGCCGCGGCGTCGCCCACGCCCCACATCAGGATGGCCGCCACGGCGTCGAGCCTGCGGTCGAACAGACCCCAGCCCACTGCCGTCACCGCTGCGATGACGAAGAACAGAAGCAGCAGGCTCTTTTTGATCTCGCCAGGCTCCTTTTCCACGAACAGCCGCGCGTACCAGCTCCGGCGCTCCAGCAGCGCCAGGATCGGCCACACCAGCACGGCCACGAGACAAGACGTCAGCGATGCCGCCTGCCAGCTCTCGGCCACGAGGATCATAAACGTCACACAGGTGAACGCCACCAGATGCAGCAGCTTGCGGAAGACGAACCGGGGGACGCGCGTCAGCCGGTCGATCAGCAACAGCGCCAGCACGCAGGGCAGCAGATACAGCGACAGCTTCCCGCCGCAGCGCAGCGTCTGTTGCAGCAGCTCCATGGCATTCACCTCCTTTTCTACTATCATAATACCCTAAAGATGCATCCGCAGGCAACAGCTTTCGTCGAAGCTGACGAAAAATCGTCCCCCGGGAGAGCAAGTCTTTTCACATTTCCATAATGACGGAGGGCGGGAAGAGGTTTATAATAAGGTTAGCATAAACTAACTATAAAGGGCGATGTGTGATGTATCTTGAAGTAAAGGACCTTCACAAGAGCTACGGCGAAAGCGGCAGCTACACCCAGGTGCTGCGCGGCGTGACGACGAGCGTGCGGAAGGGGACCATGTGCGTCATCCAGGGCGCCAGCGGCTCCGGCAAGTCGACGCTGCTCAACTGCATCGGCGGTCTGGACACCGTCGATTCCGGCTCCATCGTCGTGGACGGACAGGAGATCGTCGGGCTGAAGCCCGAAAAGCTGCTGGATTACCGGCGGGAGAAGCTGGGCTTCATTTTCCAGTTCTACAATCTGGTGCCCAACCTGACCGTTCGAGAGAATATCGAGGTGTGCAGCTACCTGACGAGATCGCCGCTGGACCTGGACGACCTGCTGGACACCCTCGGCCTGCGGGAGCATCAGGACAAGCTGCCCGCCCAGCTGTCCGGCGGCCAGCAGCAGCGCTGTGCCATCGCCCGGGCGCTGATCAAGAACCCCAGTCTCCTGCTGTGCGACGAGCCCACGGGCGCGCTGGACTCCAAAACGAGCCGCGACATCCTGATCCTGCTGGAGACCGTCAACAAAAAATACGGCACGACGATGCTCATCGTCACCCACAACAACGTCATCCGTCAGATGGTCCACAAGGTCATCGTCATCCGCGACGGCACGGTGCTGGACGAGTACGAAAACGAGACACTCGTCCCGGCTGCGCAGCTGGAGGATCTGTAATATGCAGCATGTGCTGAGGAAGCGCATCCTGCGCGATCTGGCGGAAAACAAGTGGCGCTGGCTGGCTCTGGGCGTGCTGCTGGTGCTGAGTCTGTATCTGATCGTCAGCATCGTCGGCGCCGCCGAGATCGTCCTCGACGGCACCGACGTTCACGGCGCGCGCAGCCGCGTGGAGGACGGCCAGTTCACGGTCTTCGTCCCGCTGACAGACAGCCAGATACAGACGGTCGAGAGCCGCGGTGTCGAGCTGGAGCCCATGTTTTCCCTCGACATGCCCTCCGGCGGCGACACGCTGCGCGCCTTTGCCCTGCGGCAGCGGATCGACCTTGAGGAGGTGGTCCGGGGCCGCCTGCCCGAATCGGACCGCGAGACCGCGCTGGAGCGCCGCTACTGCGAGGTGAACGGGATCGCGCCCGGCGACACGGTAACGCTGGGCAGTCAGCCTTACACCGTCACGGGCGTCGTCACGAGCCCCGATTACGACGGACCCTTTGAGACGATGGCCGACACCTCCATCGACAGCGAACGCTTCGGCACCGCCTTCGTGACGCAGGAGGGCTACCGTCTGCTGCTGGAGAGCGGGGAGGCGAAGCGCTCGGAGGAGTACCTTTACGCCTACCTGCTCCACGGCGCCATGACAGACCGTGAGCTGCGCGAGCTCCTCAGAACGTGGGAGTTTGACCCCGACGAGGTGGCCGATCCATGGTTCCGCGATTACTGGGACGAGACCGTCGGCAGCCGCGACGATCTGATCGACGGCGCCCGGGAGCTGGCTGACAGGCTGGAGGAGATGCAGCAGGGCCCCAACCGCGCCGTCCTGCGCATGATGCTTCCCGCCGAGACATACGACGACGTCAGCGACATGGTCGACAACGCCTCCGATCTGCGCAAGGCCGTGGACGAAATGGCGGACGAGATCGACAAGGCGAACCTGACGTCCTTCGTTGCCAAAGACAAAAACCCGCGCATCGCGGCCGCGGCCAACGACGTCATCATCAATAAGGAGGCGGGTCTGCTGGCCGGGGTCATCATCCTGATCCTGCTGACCTACGTCATCTCCGTCTTCGTCGTCCACGCCATCGAGGAGGAGAGCGCCGTCATCGGCACGCTGTACGCCCTGGGCGTCAAGCGCCGGGAGCTGCTGCGCCACTATCTGACGCTGCCTGTGATCGTCACGCTTCTGGGCGGCCTCATCGGTACCGTGTTGGGCTACAGCCCCCTGGGCGTTCCGGTCCAGACGGCGGACAATTACGCCTATTTCTCTCTGCCGGATTTCGAGACGGTCTACAAGCCGTATCTGCTGATCTACGGCGTCGTCGTCCCGCCGCTGGTGGCGGCGGGCGTCAACTGGCTCGTCATCCGCCGCAAGCTCAACGCTCCGGCGCTGCGCCTGATCCGGCGGGAGCGCCGCCAGCGCGCCGTGCGCCATATCCGGCTGGGGAAGCTGGACTTCGTCAGCCGCTTCCGTATCCGCCAGCTGCTGCGTGAGCTCAGAAGCGTCGCCGCCGTGTGGTTCGGCCTGTTGGTCACGCTGACGCTGATGTTCATCGGCGTCAACGCCTACGTCATGTGCGACCACATCCGGCAGGACAACCCCCGCGATACGAAATACGAATACATGTACCTGCTCAAATACCCCGAGAAGACGGCGCCAGAGGGCGGCACGGAGGCGTATGCCGTGACGCTCAAGCGCGAGGTCCTCGGCTACGATCTGGACGTGACGGTTCTGGGGCTGACGCCCGACAACCCGTATTTCGACGTCGAGACCCGTAGGAGCATGAGCCACGTGACGATCACGTCGGCCATGGCGCAGAAATACGGCCTCGCGCCCGGCGATCAGGTGATCCTCAGCGACGAGGACGAGGAGCGCGATTACGCCTTCACCGTGGATGCTGTCACGGCCTACTCGCCGGCCTTTTACGTCTTCATGGACATCGACAGCATGCGCGAGCTGTTCGACGCGCCCAAGGACTACTACAACGTCGTCTTTTCCGACCGCGCCCTCGATATCCCCGCCGGGCGGCTGTACAGCGTCACGGACCGCGCAGCTGTGGCGAAGGCGGGCGACGTCTTCGTCGCGCTGATGATGCCGATGGTGTGGAGCATGGTGGGCTGCACGAGCCTGATCCTGGCCGTGGTGCTGTACCTGATGATGAAGGTGACCGTGGACCGCTCGTCCTACGGCATCGCGCTGTTCAAGATCTTCGGCTACCGCCGGGGCGAGATCCGCAGGCTCTACCTCAGCGGCACCTTCTGGCTCATCGCCGTCGGCGCTGCCGTGGGGATCCCGCTGGCCAAAAAGATCATGGACTCCATGTATCCCTACCTGGTGTCCAACGTCAACTGCGGCATGGATCTGCGGTATTCCTGGCCGCTTTACGCCGCGATCTATATCGGCGTGCTGCTGATCTACGTCATCACCGAGCGTCTGCTGGTGGGCCGCGTCGACCGCATCAGCCCCAACGAGGTCCTCAAAAACCGCGAATAACGTCAAAAAAGCCCTCCCGTCCGGGAGGGCTTTTGCCATGTCAGAGCTTGTTTAATTCGAAGCGCCGTGCGTGCCGACGGGAGCGAAATCTTCATCCATTACGAAGACCTTGACGGATGATGCGTCCTTTGCATCCGCAAAGGAGAACTGCAGCGTCGCGTCGTCCTCTGCCGCGGCGTCGTCCGCCGCAAGGCCGATGAACGCGCCGTCCTGATCATATAGCGCGGCGAAGCTCCTGAGCGTCATGCCTTCCGTAAGCCCGGTGACGTCGACGTCAGCCTTCAGCGTCTTGCCGTTTTTGATGCGCTGCACCAGATCGTCCGAGCCGCTGTCGGTGTAAAGCCGGGTGACGCCCGCGCTCTTTTCCGCTGCTTCCAGCAGGAAATCGACGCCGCTCTTGTCGCCGTCCAGCTCCAGCGTCTCGGACACGTCCTGCTGGACCCAGTCGACGCCGATATAATACTGTTTGGAGATCAGCGATCTCGCGGTGTCCGCGTTCGGTGCGGAAAGCTCGAACTTGCGCAGCGTGCCGCCCTCGGGCAGATACAGCCTGTAATTGGTGCTGCGGCTGCCGTAAGGGATCGAGACGTGGACGTTCACAGTAGCATTACCCCGGATCGATGTACTGATATCGGCGCAATACCCGGTCGTGACGCCGGCAGGCAGACGGACCGTGCCGGATACGACGACCTCAGGGGAGAAGGTGAGTTCGATCGGTTCATTTTCCTTTATATAGCCTACATCGGTGCGAAAGAAGACGCCGTCCAGGGGTGTGATCAGGGTGGCAAAGGGAATGCTCTCCGCCGGGACGCGATCGAGGGTAAAGGTCAGCGCGTTTTCGCCCTCGGGGATGACCAAATAGAAGGGATCACTCATGGACAGCTGCACGGATACACCGCCCCTGGGGGCCGTGACGCCCGCAGGCAGGGAGATCGTGCCGCTGACGGTCACACGCTCTACCGTATCGGCGGGGAGCGCCAGCGTGCCCAGAGCGAGGTCTCCTGTCAGCTCCAGCTCCTTGAGAACGGTGAAGCTCCTGTCATCCGCGGGGACGGAATCGTCCTCTGCGCGGACTGTATGGATTTCTGCCGTTTCACCCGCAAACGTTTTGGGGACGTAGATGGTGAAATCGCCGGTCTGCTGCCCCTCGGGGAACACCACACGGGCCGAGAAGGTCTCCTCGCCGATCATTGCTATGGCATAGCCGTATCCTTCAATCGCCGTATACTCGCCGCGGTCCAGCGTGCCCGTCAGCGCATAGGAGGCGGGGAAGGTGAAATCAATGGTCGTTTCCTCCGTGAACGTAAAGGCTGCGGCCTTGTCGGGAATACCCGTCACGCCGCCCTCCGGCGCGATGTACCAACAGCCCAGCGGCTCAAAGGAAACGCCGCCGCCCTTCGTGATATCGACACAGCTGAAGGCCCAGCTCTGCTCGGGGTCCAGAATTAACTCAGCGGTGACCTTCTGCTGACCCGGCACGATCGTACAATCTATGGAATCTTCCCATTCGGAGGCGTTGTCGGCAGGCGCCGCGCCGATCATCAGCTCCTGCTCGCGGACCGCGGGCGCGGGAAGCGTGATGTTCAGCGTGACCGGGATCATGTTTGACTGAACATAAAGATCGTCGCCGTTTAACAGCAGGCCCGTGACCGGGCCGTGTGTCAGGTCGTAGTAGGCGCGGGCGCTCGCTTTTGCGCCCAGCAGGCCGTCAACGCCGACGTATTGGTTCCCATTGTTGCCGTTCAGACCGAGGCATGCGCTGTCGCCGCGCACGCCGATGACGAAGTCGGCGCTCTTCGCGCCCGCCGGGATCCGGACGCGGCTGGTGCAGTTCAGCGTTTTACCCGTGTGGGTCATCTCCTGCGCGCGAACGGTGAGCGTCCTTTCCGTCGTCATCGCGTCGGTGAACGTCACGGTGCCGGAGATATACGTGTCAGCCTGAGCCAGCGTCAGCGTTCGGGAAATATGATCGCCCTCGCCCAGCGTGAAGGGAACGGCCGAGTACTGATCCCTGGCCGGGGTACCGTCGCCGTGGAAATACTGCATCTCGCCCAGAACGAGCGGCGAGTTGACATAGGGCGTGACGCGGAAGAAATACTGTCCCGGGGCGATGCCCTCAAAGGTGGTCTCAAGGATGCCGTTTTCAGCTGTGACGTTCCTCGAGCGCGCGGACGTCGGCGTCTTCTTCACGACGCCGTCCGAAAGCACTGGCGGGCGGTACAGCGCAACGACGCAGCGGCCGTAATTGCCCATGCTCGCGCCCTCGGGCAGCCGGATCGTCACAGTGACGGTGCCGCCGTCCCCGTCGCTCATCAGCACCGGGCCGTCGTACTCTTCCTCGACACGCTCCGGCTCATACAGCTCCGGCTGATCCTCCGGCTCCGCCGCCAGCGCGCCCGGCGCCAGCGTCAGAAGCAGGGAGACGCAGAGCAGCAGACTTGCAAGTCTCTTCATGTTCTTTATCCTCCTCGACAACATAAATAGTCTTAGATCAGACGATCTGAGACTATTATAGCACAATAAATGCCAGCTGACTATGATAAAGCCAGCTCCATATTGACGGATTTTTCCCGAAAGCCGCAGCGCTCATACATCTCCCGCGCCCCATCGTTGCGGGCGTTCACCTGCAGCTCCACGCTCCGCAGCCCCCGCGCCTTCGCCAGCGCGGCGGCGTATTCCAGCAGCGCCCGCCCGACGCCCCGGCCGCGGAAGCGCTCGTCAACCACCGTGGTGTCCACGAACAGGACGTCGTAGGACGTCCGTCCGGGGCCGCCCGCGATATGGCGCTTAAAAAAGCTCATCAGCCCCGCCGCCGCGCCGTCCAGCTCCGCGATGACGGTCCTGCCCAGACGCACGTCCTCCTCGAACTGCTCCGGGGACAAAACGGGGGAGACCGGG
>SVKN01000079.1 GCA_015068445.1 Oscillospiraceae bacterium
CGTGCCGGACAGGCTGCCCACGAGCCAGTAGGTGATGGCGGGCAGCTGATTGGACGGGTCCGCCGCCAGCTTGACGTAGGACGTCCCGGCAGAGAACAGCGCGCTGACCATCATCCCGGCCAGCAGCAGCGACACCGTCGGCGAGCCCTTGATCCGTTTCCCCAGAAGGCGCACCGCCGCCACGGACAGCAGGCTGACGCCGAAGGCGCACAGCGCCACGGGCCTGCGGGACAGCCCCAGCAGGATCGCCAGCGACGCGCCGAACCCCGCGCCCGACGACGCGCCCAGCACGTCCGGGGCCGCCATGGGGTTCTGAAAGACGGTTTGAAACGCCGCGCCCGCCGCCGCCAAGGACGCGCCCACCAGACAGGCCAGCAGCACCCGCGGCAGCCGGATCGACCGGACGGCGCGCACCATATTGTCTTCGTAAGGCCCGCCGACGCCCGTCAGGATGCCGATCACGGCCCCGGGCTGCACGGGATAGCGGCCCACGGCGAAGGACGCCAGCGCCAGCAGCGCCAGCAGCAGACACAGCACGCGTTCGGCTTTCATCCCGCACCCCCCTTCTAACTGATAAAAGACATGAAAAAAGTCTGTCCGCGTTTGATGCGGGCAGACGACAAAACCGTCGGCCCTGCGGCCGGCGGCGGACGGTCTCCTTCTCAAACACGGAAAGCCGCGCCGTTTCCCGCGCGACTCTTGGCGGGCGCAACGCCCGCACCGGCTCGACTGCCATAGCCAACGCCGCAGGCAGGGGAGCTTGGAAACACTCGATTTCTATTTATTCTATATATATCATAGACCGATCACAAAATCAAATAGAAATGTTCTGTTTATCGATTGAACGAAGGTGTCCTTACTGATATAATATAAAAAACAAGCTCGGCCACTTACTCAAGATCAGGAGGGAAGCGACCATGAAATACGCGATCATCGGCTTTGGCTGCGCGGGCTACTATGCCGCCAAGGCCATCCGTCAGCTGGACGAAGCGGGGACGATCACCGTCTTTTCCGAGCACGACTGCGCCCCCTACAACCCCATGCTGACCACCTATTACGTCGCCGGGAAGATCCCCTTCGAGGGGCTGTTCCCCTTCGGCACGCTGGCGCACGTCCGGGACGAGCTGAAGCTCGACCTGCGCACCGGCGTCCGGGTGGAGCGCATCGACCCGGAGACGAAGACCGTCTGGCCTGCGGGCGGCGCGCCCGAGACCTTCGACCGTCTGCTGCTGGCCACCGGCGCCAGCGCCTTCGCCCCGCCCGTGGAGGGCCTGGCCCCCGGCGAAGCCTTCTCCATGCGCACGCTGGACGACGCCGTCCGGCTGAAAAAGGCGCTGGAGGAGCATGACTATCGCTCGGCCCTGGTGGTCGGCGCGTCCATGGTGGGCATCAAGGTCGTGGAGCTGCTGAACGCCCGCGGCATCGACACGACCCTGGCCGATCTGGCGCCCCGCGTCTTCCCGCTGGCCGCCTACGAAAGCGTCTCTCACGAGATCGAGCGCCGCATCGAGAGCAAGGGCGTCCGTCTGGCGCTGGCCAAGGCGCTCAGCAAGGCCGAAAAGACGGACGCCGGCTACCGCTGCACCATGTCCGACGGCTCGACCCTCGACGCGGAGCTGATCGTGCTGTGCATCGGCACCCGCGCCAACGTCCAGACCGTCCGCGACACCGCCGTGACCCTGGGCCGCGGCGTGCAGGTCAACGACCGCATGGAGACCTCCTGTCCCGGCGTCTTCGCCGCCGGCGACTGCTGCGAGGGCCATGAGCTCCAGAGCGACAAGTCCATGATCATCGGCCTCTGGGCCAACGCCGCCCATCAGGGCGCCACGGCCGGGGCCAACATGGCAGGGGGCGAGGCCGATTTCAGCGGCAACTTCCTGCACAACATCACCCACTTCATGGACATGGACTTCATCGGCTTCGGCGACAACCGCCTGACAGGCACGGTGCTCACCTCCGGCGATATCCATTCCGGCCTCTACGTGGAGGCCGTGCTGGGCGAAAAGGGCCTGGTGGGCGTCAACATCCTCGACAACTACCGCATCAGCGGCGCCATCAAGAATTACCTCTACCGCGTCATGGAGACGGGCAGCGCCGTCATCCAGCCCATGCAGCGCGGCATCCTCATCAAGGAGGGCATGCGCCCGTCCTTCATCGAAAAGCTGGAAAAGAGACTGGAACAGGGAGGCAGAGCATGAAGAACATCGATTACGAGCACGGCAAGGTCCCCGGCCCGGAGAGCGGCATCGAGATCCGCCGCAGCATGTGCGACGTCTGCTCCCCCGGCATGCACTGCGGCCTCAACGTCTACGTCAAGGACGGTAAGATCCTCAAGGTCGAGGGCATGCCCGAGCATCCCCGCAGCAAGGGCAAGCTGTGCACCAAGGGCCTGAGCAACCGCCAGTACGTCTACCGTGAGGACCGCGTCCTCACGCCGCTCAAACGCACCGGCGAGCGCGGCGAGGGCAAGTTCGAGCCCATCTCCTGGGAGCAGGCCATCTCCGAGATCGCGGAGAAGATGAACGCGATCAAGGCGAATTACGGCGCCCACAAAATGGCCTTCTACTCCGGCTACAGCAAGTGGTACCGCCCCATGCTGCGCCGTCTGGCCAGTTCCTTCGGCAGCCAGAGCTACGGCACCGAGTCCTCCAGCTGCTTCACCAGCGGCCTCATGGCCTGGCAGGTGGCAGCGGGACAGGCCATGGGCATGGACCCCATGCACACGAACCTGTTCCTGGGCTGGGGCGCGAACCCCGTCTTCTCCCGCTGGCCCATGGAGGGCACCATCGAGTCCGTCAAGGAGCGCGGGATGAAGTGCATCATCGTCGATCCGCGCATCACCCCGGCCACCGAACGCCTGGCCGACCTGCACCTGCGCCCCCATCTGGGCACCGACGGCGCACTGGCGCTGTCCATCGCCCACGTCCTCATTGAAAACGACTGGATCGATCACGCGTTCATCGAAAAATACGTCCACGGCTTCCCACAGTACGCCGCCTACGTCGAGTCCTTCACCCCCGAACAGGGCGAGGCGCTGACGGGCGTCCCCGCCGCGGATATCGTCAAGGCCGCCGAAATGCTCCACGAGGCCGGGTCCTTCTGCATCCCCGAGAGCTCCACGCTGGGCCATCACCGCAACGGCCTGCAGAACTACCGCGCCATCATGTCCCTGCTGCTGATCACCGGCAACTTCGACCGCACGGGTGGCCAGATCCCTCAGATCCACTCGTTCCTGGAGATCGCCTGCGGCTTCGAGACCCACGAGGAGGAGTTCATGGAGGAGCGCTTCCCCCACGACGCCCCCAAAGCCGTGGGCGCGAAGGAGTTCCCGCTGTGGTACGAGCTGCGCCACGACATGCAGGCCAACGTCTTCGCCGACAATGTCCTGCGTCAGGACGAGGAATCCATGCGCGGCCTGCTGGCTCTGGGCATGAACTTCCGCATGTTCACCCAGGACGCAAAGTACCTGGAGGCGTTCAAGAAGCTGGACCTCTTCGTGGACGTGGATCTGTTCCTCACCGATTCCGCCAAATACGCCGATTACGTCCTGCCCGCCTGCACCTCTCTGGAGCGCGGCGAGCTGAAAACGTACCCCGGTATGCTGGGCTGGTACACGAAGCCCGTCATCGAGAAGCTGGGTCAGTCGAAGTCCGACGCCGAGATCATCACGCTGCTGGCCAACGCCCTCGATCTGGACGACGAGCTGCTGCGCGCCGGGTACGATAAGATCGTCGGGCACATCCTCGAGGGCGTCCCCGTGACGCTGGATCAGCTCAAGGCCGCCGAGTGGCCCATGAAGATCGAGGGCATCGCCCCCTACCGCATGGGCAGCACCATCGAAAAGGGCCTGCACACGCCCACGGGCAAGCTGGAGCTGTACTCCGAGCTGATCGCCACCCATCCCGAATGGGGCCTCGATCCGCTGCCCACCTATCGGGCGCCCTACAACCCCGACCCGGAGAAGTACCCCTTCATGCTGTGCGCCGGCGCGAGACTGCCCAACGCCATCCATTCGCGCTTCCACGACGTGCCCTGGGCCAGGAGCCTGCGCACCGACCCATCCGTGGAGCTGAGCCTCGAGGACGCCGACGCGCTGGGCGTCGAGCTGGGCGACGACGTGGAGATCGTCACCGACGTGGGCGCGCTGACCTACAAGGCCATCCCCACAGCCACGGTCCGCCCCGGCGACCTGTTCGTCTATCACGGCTACCGGGAGCGCGACATCAACTCGATCCTCAACGGGACGAACCTCGACCCCTATTCGGGCTTCCCGGCCTACCGCAGCGCCTATTGTGACCTCAGGAGGGTGGAAAAATGAGCTTGAAGCTGGAACTTGACCTGTCCCGCTGCGTTGCCTGCGGGGCCTGCGCCATCGCCTGCATGGACCAGAACGACATCGACCTGTCCACGGGCGTGCGCCCCTACCGCGTCGTCTTCCGTCAGGAGACCCGCGCCACCGGGGCCATCGAGTATTACTCCATGTCCTGCATGCACTGCGACAACGCCCCCTGCGTCACCGCCTGCCCCTCTGGCTGCCTGCGCAAGGACCCGGAGACGGGCCTGACGCTGTACGACAACACCTACTGCATCGGCTGCCACAGCTGCGCCATGGCGTGTCCCTTCGGCGCGCCCACCTTCGGCCCCGACAACAAGATGCGCAAGTGCAACGGCTGCATCGACCGCGTCCGCGCCGGTCTCCTGCCCGCCTGCGTCCGCGCCTGCACCTTTGACGCGCTGAAGCTCGTCGATTCCGAGGACGACCCTGTGCCCGAGGAAAACTCCCTCGTCGCCCGCTGCCGCGCCCTGGCCGAAATGCAGAAATAATCGAACATACCTTAAAAAGCCGCCGAAAGGCGGCTTTTTAGTTTTTAGACATTTGCATTGAGTACGTAAACCATCCGCATGGAATCGTTTTTTGGCGGACATGCGCCGCCAAAAAACTCCTTTACAGCGAGCATAGCGAGCGCTCGCGCCGACCAAGCGGAACGAAGTGAAGCGCGATAAGCGCGAGGAATCTCGGATGAAGACCCAGCGAAGCGGTCTTCATCCGAAGCGTGTCGCGTTTGTCGACACGCTGGAGCCGCCGAAAGGCGGCTTTTTTTGCATTTGATCCAAGGCGGCGCGTTCTCACCCCGCGGCCCTCTCCCGCATAGACTGTCGTGTGGATCACCACCACGAAAGGAGAACCGCTTTGAACCGTATGAACAACTATTATCAGGCGCCGCGGCGCAGGCCCATGCGGCCTTCCGACGCCGGATGCTCCGACGAGACGCCGGGACTGCTGGCCACGCTGCCGGTCGCCATGGCCTATGTGCCCATGCAGGTCTGGCAGACGGTCTACGACGGCGAAACGGGGCTGGCCCGGGGGACGATCTTCCCGTGCCTCGACCTGCCGTTTCTGGCTTACAGGGGGGCGAGCTTATGAATGACCGCGCATCGATGCTGGACCGCGTCCGCGCCGCCGATTTCACGCTGATCGACGCCGGGCTGTATCTCAACACCCATCCCGACTGCCCCGGCGGCCTCGACCTTTTCCGCCGCGCCCAGAGCGAGCGCCAGGCGGCCGTCCGCGCCTATGAAGCCGTTTACGGCCCGCTGACCGTCGACGCCGCCCAGGCGACAGGCGCCTGGGACTGGACCGCCTCGCCGTGGCCGTGGGAAATGGAGGGTTAAGTCTATGTGGATCTATCAGAAGAAGCTCGAATACCCCGTTCGCATCCGCCGCCCCGACGCCCGCGCCGCGAAGATCATCATTACGCAATACGGAGGTCCCGATGGTGAATTGGGCGCGTCCATGCGCTATCTGTCCCAGCGCTTCGCCATGCCCTACCGGGACGTCATGGGCACGCTGACCGACATCGGCACCGAGGAGCTGGCCCATCTGGAGATGATCGGCGCGATCCTCTTCCAGCTGACCCGGGACCTGACCATCGACGAGATCAAGGCCGAGGGCTTCGACGCCTATTTCGTCGATCACACCACGGGCGTCTGGCCCCAGGCGGCTTCGGGCATGCCCTTCACCAGCGCCACGTTCCAGTCCAAGGGCGACCCCATCACCGACCTGCACGAGGACATGGCCGCCGAGCAGAAGGCCCGCACCACCTACGACAACATCCTGCGCCTCGTGGACGATCCCGATGTCCGTGACCCCATCAAGTTCCTCCGCGAGCGTGAGGTCGTCCACTACCAGCGCTTCGGCGAGAGCCTCCGCAAGGTCCAGGACCGCCTTGACAGCCGCAACTTCTACGCCTTCAACCCTGCCTTCGACAAGAACTGTTAGCACCCGCTCGCTCAGCGGCACCACCCTACGGCTCCCTCTCCGAGGGAGCTGTCGCCGAAGGCGACTGAGGGAGTTGCCCCGGGCAGCACCTGCCCATTCAGCGGCACCATCCCCTCGGCGCCCCCCCGGGGAGCAGTCTCAGCCCAACGGGCTGAGACTGCGGGGCCGTCCTTCAACGACAATCCCCTTTATCAGATCTGTCGGCCAAAGGCCGACACCGCAACTGTCAACTGTACACTGTCAACTGTCAACTGTACACTGTCAACTGTCAACTAAAAAAACCGCTCCTCGGGGCACACTTCGTATGGAAGTTGCTTTTTAGGCAGCTATTACCGGCTAAAAAGGACATGAAACAGGCGTGACTGCTATGGTCACGTCCGTTTTGTCGCCATGCTCCGGATTTTGGGGGCAAAATCCGATGCTCGTTATGATTGTGGACAAATTGCAAAATGTGTTGCTTCATGATATAACTAATATAAAAGCACCGAGATTGATACAATTTAATTATTCCTCCGCCGATTTTGCCGCTTGAGGGGTAAGTTGGCGTTTGAGGGGTAAGTTGTGGAAGTCAGGGTGTCCCGGCTGTTTTTATCGGTAGCAATGTTCATACTTCGTCGGTATAATAGACGGCGGGAAACACGAAACTGACGGAGGTGAAAATATGGCTTATGAAGAAGAGAACATCGTTCAGGAATGGCTGGATTATCTTAAAGACCTGAATGTTGAAACAAAGAAGATGTTCGGTTGCTATTGCCTATACTGTGATGGTCAGGCTGTCGGCTGGATTCATGACACTGTTTTGAGCTTGCGAGAAGTTGGGTTGGATTATTTGCCAAAAGACATTAAGAGGCCGAGCAAAGAGGACAAAATACAAGAACTTGTTATTCCCCTTGATTATGCAAATGCTGACTGGCTACCCAAAGCAGTACAGGATACAGCAGATATAAGAAAAAGGCAGAGATAAAACCCTTTTGATGAGGTACCCGCCATGAAGCAAATCACAAATAAGGAATACGAAGAGTGGCAGAAATACAAAGCGGAGAAAGCGAAGGGCCACGTCCTGCTGCCGGATACCGTCCGGTTCATCTGCGAGGCCAACGGCTATGACGCAGAAAAGATCGGCCAGTACTTTCTTGAAATCCTCCCGAAGATCTGTCTACCTGAAGAGAGGTATTTTGCATAATTTGCATCATTGCACAACGAAGATATACGTGGTTACAAAAGATCAAAAGCTGTGAGGGGCAACAATCCTCACAGCTTTTGTCATTACTTCCTTATGAAGTGCCTCCCTCACGGAGCGGTTTTTTACGCACACAAGTCCTTACTTCTTCAGCGCGATGACTTCGATCTCTACGAGACCGATCCCCGCAAAACGCAAGCGTTTTGCGGGTCCCCGATACAATAGATCCCCGGCAAATGAATTGCCGGGGATCGGACGGCGGCACTTGCCGCCGGTCGCGCAAAGCGCTCCGGACGGTCTGTCCTTACTTCTTCAGCGCGATGACTTCGATCTCTACAAGACCGTCCTTGGGCAGACGGGCGACCTCGACGCAGGAGCGGGCGGGCAGCTTGTCGCCGCAGATGTACTTGGCGTACACTTCGTTGACCTTGCCGAAATCATTCATGTCCTTGATGAACACGGTAGTCTTGATGACGTCGTCCAGGGTCAGACCCTTGGTGGCCAGGATGGCCTTGACGTTCTCCAGGCTCTGGGCGGTCTGAGCCTGCACGCCGCCCTCGGCGAAAGCGCCGGTAGCGGGGTCGATGCCCAGCTGGCCGGAGGTCAGGACCAGGTTGTCGATCTCAATGGCCTGGCTGTAGGGGCCGATGGCGCCGGG
>SVKN01000080.1 GCA_015068445.1 Oscillospiraceae bacterium
CCGGTCTGCTGCAGCGCACTCGCTGACGCTCGCACGTTTGCAGACCGGAAGGTGTGTTTTCGGCGGCACAGGTCCACCGAAAACACCAATTCATTACCGCTCGCTGCGCAAGCGTGTTATTTACGATCAGAAAGAATGGAGCTTTTCTGACAGTCTCTTGCCGCCCTTTGGGCGGCTTTTTCGTATCCTCGTGTGACGCACCGCGTCTATTTTCTGTCTTTCATGGTGAAAACACATCAAAGGAGGCGCCTATGGACGACCGTGAGATCATCGCGCTATACTGGGCGCGGGCGGAGCAGGCCATCGCCGAGACCGACCGGCGCTACGGCCCCTACTGCCGCGCCATCGCGCGCCGCATCCTGCCCAGCCCCGAGGACGGCGAGGAGTGCGTCAGCGATACGTGGCTCAAAGCGTGGCAGACCATGCCGCCGCAGAAGCCCGCCTGTCTGCGGGCCTTTCTGGGCCGCATCACGCGCAATCTGGCGCTCAACCGGCTGGAGGCATTGCGCGCCGACAAACGCGGCGGCGGGGAATCATCGCTGGCGCTGGAAGAGCTCGGCGAATGCGTCCCGGCGGGCGGGAGCGTGGAGCAGGCCGTGGACGAGCGCGCGCTGGCCGCCGTGCTGGACCGTTTTCTGGCGGAGCAGAGCGAGGACAGCCGCAGGCTGTTCGTGGGGCGGTACTGGTATATGTGCTCCGTCGCGGAGCTGGCCCGTCAGTACGATATGAGCGAGAGCAAGGTGAAAATGTCGCTGCTGCGCACGCGGAATCGGCTGCGGCAGCGCCTCATCGAGGAGGGATACGATGGATAAGGAACAGTTGATGCGCGCGCTGGGCGAGATCGACGACGCGTATATCATGGAAGCCGCGCCGCAGGCAGTCCGGAAGCGCCCGCGGCTCCTGTGGCCCGCCGCGGCTGCCTGCGCGGCGCTGGCCCTTGCGCTGGCCGGCTTCCTGTATCATCCGGCGCCCGCGCCGGTCACACAGGCCCCGGAGACGACCCAGAGCGCTCTGCTGGCGTCGCTGAAGAACGGCGGCGTACAGGAGACAGCAGCCAGGGAAGCGTCCGTTCCCGTGGAGGGCCGCATCGCCGTTTACGAGCAGATCGGAAGCGGCGGACGTCTGGCGGACCTGACGGGCGAGCCCTTTGCCGAAACGGAGACCGGCGTCTGGCGCCGCGTCACGGGCATGGAGGCGCTGAAATACCTGCTGCTTGAGGAGGAGAACGGACCGACGCTGTGGGAGTTCCGCAGCTTCGCGGTGCTGGACGGCGCGCTGATGCAGCTGGAGGCGGCGGAAGCGACGGAAACCGAGCTGAAGGAGCTGAGATCGCAGTACGCCGCCCGGTTCCCGGACGCCGACCTGTCGCCCTACACCTACGGCGACGTCCTTCGGATCATTTACGGCGTTGAAAGCGCCGAGGACCTGAAGAGCGTCACCGCTTCCCCGTCCGTCGCCAACAACACGGACGAGGGCAAGGCGATCCAGCGGGAGGTCGGGACGCGCGTCTATGACGACCCGGAGACGCTGCAGCTGTTTTACGACGCCGTCTCCCCTGTCGTCTGTTGGGGTTCCTGCGGCTGGAGCGCCGTGTATCGGGACCGGACGGAGTACCGCTACAGCTTTTCGACGGACAGCGACGACAAGCTGACCTCCGGCGAGGAGACATGGGGCACCCGGTATCTGACCGTCGAGACGGACACGGGCCTCACCAATGAGCGCTGGAAATACTCGTCCCTCTACGGCATGTTCTTCGAGTTCGGCGGCGTCGGCACGGAGTCTCTGACGCCGGAACAGGTGAACGATCTGAACGCGCTGTTCGGCATCGAATAGGATCAAAGACCGCCCGGAAGGAGGCGCTTCGCAAGGGAGCGCCTCCTTTCTGTTTGTTCTGCAGCGGTGCGATCGATCGAACGCTGCGGGTCCCGAGGGCCATTGACAATAACAGGTTTTTTTTGATATTATTAATAATAAGGTGAGTGCGGGCGCCGCGCTGCCGCGCCATTGGGCTGCGATCGGCCCGCCGACGAAAAGGAGGTTTTCCGATGAAAGCGAAACGATCCCTTTCCATGCTGCTGAGCATCCTGTTCGCCGTCTCCCTGCTGCCGGGGCTGGCCCTGCCGGTCCGGGCGATGGAGGCTGTGGCCTCCGGGACCTGCGGGGAAGGCCTCGCCTGGTACCTGCTCAGCAACGGCACGCTCGACATCGACATACAGGGGCCGGAGGACGAGTTTGGCTACGACGCCTTCTGGATGAACGACTATTCCGAAAAGGAGCGAGCCCCCTGGTACTCTTACCGCGCCTCAATCCTGTCCGTCCGGGTGGGGGAGGGCGTCCTGAGCCTGGGGGAGTGGGCCTTTAACGGCTGCTCCTCGCTGGAGACCGTCTCCCTGCCGGACAGCTTGGAGTATGTGGGCCGCGAGGTCTTCCGTGGCTGTGACAGCCTTAGCGAGATCGAGGTAAGCAGCGGAAACGATTATTTTTACAGCGATGGCGGCGTCCTGCTGGGAGAAAACTGCCTCTACCGCTACCCGCCGGCAAAAACCGACAAGTATTACTGCCTCCCGGAGGACACGTACGGCAGCATCTGGGCCGGAGCCTTTGCCGGTGCGAAGCATCTGGAGCGGCTGTACATCCCCGAGATCAGCGACATCAGCTTCCCTGTCTTTGCGGGCTGTGATTCCCTGACGAAGCTCTACCTCGGCGGCGACGCGGAATACATGGCCGGCTGGGAGGAGGATCTTCGCGCCGACCTGCCCGGTGAGAACGTGTCCATCTTTTATAACGTAACGGCAGAGGACTGCAAGAATAGCGTGAACGGCAATTCCTGCGGCGAGAATGTGACCTGGCACGTGGAGAACGGCACCCTGACCATCAGCGGCACAGGTCCCATGGAGGACTACGTGAGGTTTGACACGGAGGATGATTCCTGGTGGCTCTGGGGCGCCCCTTGGGAGGACTGGAACCCCGCCGGGGACCCGGAGGAGAACCTGTCGAAAATCACCCGGGTGGTGGTAGAGGAGGGCGTGACCGCCGTCGGCGGGGGAGCCTTCAAGGACATGATCTGCCTGGAGACCGTGGAGCTCCCCTCGACCCTCACCGCCCTTGGCGTCTACGCCTTTAACGGCGATACGGCGCTGGAGCAGGTGGTGATCCCCGACGGCGTCGCCGCGATCAGCGATTCGGCCTTCGCGGACTCCGGTCTGAAGGAGATCGTCCTTCCGGCCAGCGTCACCGCCATCGGCGATTCAGCGTTCATGGGTACGAAGCTGGAGAAGATCGATCTTCCGGCGGGACTCACGAGCATCGGCGGTTTTGCCTTTCTCGGCACGCCGCTGAAGAAGGTCGAGCTCCCGGCCTCCGTCACCTCCATCGGAGAGCGTGCCTTCTACGAGTGCCTCTCCCTGGCGGAGTTCGCGGTGGACGAGGTCAACCCCGCCTATCAGAGCATCGGCGGCGCGCTGTTCAGCAAGGACGGCACGGAAATGATCAGCTACGGCGCGGGGCATACGGCCGCGTCCTATACGGTGCCCGACGGCGTCAAAAAGCTGCATCCCTCCGCCTTCTCCTACACTGCGGCCCTGGAAGAAATCCAGCTGCCGGACAGCCTGGATGAGATCGACAACTGGGCCTTCGGCCACACCGGTCTGAAGCATGTGACCGTGCCGATCCACGTGACCACCATCCAGTTCAATGCCTTCGGAGTGTGCAAGAACCTGGTGAGCGTCACACTGCCGGCCCGTCTCAAAACCCTGGAGGACTGGGCCTTCGGTGGCAGCGATGCGCTGAAGGATATTTACTTTGAAGGAACGGAGGCGCAGTGGGCAGCCCTGACAGAGGGGCACGAGGAGACGCTGGAAGGCGTGACGGTCCATTACCGCTATGACGCCTACTGCGCCCATGAAAACCTGGTCCATCATCCCGCGGTCCCCCACGGCTGTCTCGCGGACGGCACGATAGAATACTGGGAATGTGAAGACTGCGGCGGGCGCTTCGCCGATCAGGCGGCAAAGACCTGGCTGGATGACGTCACCGACCCGGCCGGCCACGACTACCGCAGCGCCGTCACCCTGGCGCCCTCCTGTTCGGAGGCCGGGGTCCGGACCTGGACTTGCGTGGTCTGCGGAGAGGACACCGAGGGCCACAGCTACACCGAGGCCATCCCCGCCACGGGACGTCACCATTTTGTGGACGGCTACTGCGACAACCTCCTGCAGGACGGCGTCACCGTCTGCGGCGCACCGGAGCAGATCGCCGGCGGGGAGGTGGAAGGCGGCTTTACCTGGGACATTGACAGCGGTGGCATGCTGCACATCCGGGGCAATGGGCCTCTGCCGGATATCTCTGTCATAAACCTCGGCAACAACTCCTTCCGCACGGAAGCCCCCTGGTGGGATTACCGCAATACCATCACCGCTGTGCGGATCCACAGCGGCGTCACCTCCCTCGGCAACGGATGCTTCGCCGGACTCGGCAAAATGCAGTCGCTGTACGTTCCGGTCACCATGACAGATATGTCGAAATTCTGGACCTTCTTCCAGTGCAATGACCTCAGCGACGTGTATTACGAAGGGACACGAGAGCAGTGGTCCGACGTTTACCTGTTTGGCGACAGCCCTGCCGGCAACCTCATCTCCATCGCCAACCCCTTCGGCAGCGGCATGCTCAAGGTCGTGGATTACATCGGACGGACGGACAAGCATTTCGAGTTTGACCCTGACTTGACCTATACCGTGACCTGGCAGAACTGGGACGGCGCCGTGCTGGAAACCGACGAGGGCGTATTCCCCGGCGAAGAGGCGGAGTATAACGGCGAGACGCCCGTAAAGGCGGGCAACGCGCAGTATACCTATACCTTCGACGGCTGGACGCCGGAACCCGCCGCCGTGACGGAGGACACGGTCTTCACCGCCCGCTTCCGGCAGACCATCAATACCTACACCGTCACCTGGCGGAACGAGGACGGCACGGAGCTGCAAAGCGCTCCTGCGGAGTACGGGTCGATCCCGGCCTATACCGGCGAGACGCCTGTCAAGGCGGCGACGGCTGAGTATACCTACACCTTCGACGGCTGGACGCCGGAGATCACCGCTGTCACCGGCGATGCCGTCTACACGGCCGTATTCAAGGAAGAGGCGGTCGTTTACGAGGACGATGCCGAGATCACGGACGTCTCCATCGAAGGCTCGACCGAACAGCAGCCGATCCCCGCGGGCAGTGTGAGCCTGGACGTCACCGTCCGTCTGGACGAAAACACGGAACCGGAGACCGTCCGGGTCATGGTCGCCTCTTATACTGCCGACGGCCGATTCATCAGCTGTTCCGCCGGAACGCTGACGAAGGAAGCGGACGGGACCTACTTCTCGGACGTGGACACGCAGAACAGCGGCGACACAGACCATCTGCACATCCTTGTTCTCACCGAGGACGGCTGGAGGCCCCTGGCCGAGGCCGTGGAAGTGAAATGACGACGGGTGCTTCCCTCTCGCTCCCCCGCCGCAGAACACGTGCGGCGGCGAGAGCCGGGCTGAGTCGCCTATGACCGCATGATCGAAAAAAACGGCGTGACAGATGTCACGCCGTTTTTGATTCGGAAAGCGCTCCCGCGAGATGCGGGCAGATAAACACACGGGGCGCCCTCCCTGCGGAGGGCGCCCCGATGAACGGCCTCAGCCGTATCTGAACTCTTACTTCTTCAGATTGTTGACGATCTCCTGGGTGTCCATGGCGATGACCAGCTCTTCGTTGGTGGGGATGACGAAGACCTTGACCTTGGAGTTCTTGCCGGTGATATCGACGGTGCCGCGGACGGCGTTCTTTTCCTTGTCGATCTCGATGCCCAGATAATCCAGGCCGTTGGTGATGCGCTCGCGCATCTCGGCGCTGTTCTCGCCAAGGCCGGCGGTGAAGACGATGGCGTCCACGCCGTTCATGGCGGCGACATAGGAGCCGATGTACTTCTTGACGTCATAGGCGAAGATCTCCAGAGCCAGCTCGGCGCGCTCGTTGCCCTGCGCGGCGGCGCTGTCCAGATCGCGGAAGTCGGAGGAGACGCCGGAGATGCCCAGCACGCCGGACTTCTTGTTCAGCATGGTCAGGGTCTCGGAGGTGGAGATGCCCTCCTTATTGGCGATGAACTCGACGATGGCTGGGTCCATGCTGCCCGAACGGGTGCCCATGGGGACGCCCTCCAGCGGGGTCAGGCCCATGGAGGTGTCAAAGCACTTGCCGTCCTTGACGGCAGCCAGAGAGGAGCCGTTGCCCAGATGGCAGGTGATGACCTTGGTGCCCTCGGCCTTGCCGCCCAGCAGCTCGATGGCCTGCGCGGAGACGTAGCGGTGGCTGGTGCCGTGGAAGCCGTAGCGGCGGACGCTGTACTTCTCATAGTACTCGTAGGGGATGGCATAGATGTAGGAGCTCTTGGGCATGGTCTGATGGAAGGCCGTGTCGAAGACCGTGACCTGAGGCACGCCGGGCATGACCTCGGCGCAGGCGCGGATTCCCATGAGGTTGGCGGGGTTGTGCAGGGGGCCCAGGGGGATGCACTCCTCGATGGCGGCCAAGACGGTGTCGTCGACCAGCATCGACTTGGTGAACTTCTGGCCGCCGTGCAGGACACGGTGACCGACGGCGTCGATCTCGCTCATGCTCTTCAGAACGCCGTTCTTCTCATCGACCAGCGCCTTCAGAACGGCCTGAATGGCCTCGTTGTGGGTGGGCATGGGGATGTCAATGGCGTTGATGGCTTCCTTGCCTTCGACCTGGGGCTTGTAGGTGAACTTGCCGTCGATGCCGATCCTCTCGCACAGGCCCTTGGCGACGATGGACTGGGTGTCCATGTCAAAGAGCTGATACTTGAGGGACGAGCTGCCGGCGTTGATGACCAGAATATTCATGTTCAAACACTCTCCTGTTTTATTTTCTTGAACAAATCTTTGCCCTATTATATAATGTAGCCGTAAAAGCCACGCTTACTGAACTATTCTACAACAGTTTCGGGCAGTTGACAACAATATTTTTGGAGAAATCATGAAAATTTGCGGCATTATTGCGGAATATAATCCATTTCACCTCGGTCATATGCGCCAGATCGAAGAGGTGCGTCGTCTGCTGGGCGAAGATACGGCCATCGCGGCGTGCATGTCGGGCGATTACGTCCAGCGGGGCGAGGCGGCCATCGCGGACAAAATGCTCCGGGCCGAGGCCGCCGTGCGGTGCGGTGCGGACCTCGTGCTGTCGCTGCCGCTGCGGTGGAGCCTCTCGTCGGCCCAGGGCTTCGCGGACGGCGGCGTTCACGTGCTGCTGCATGCGGGGATTACCCATCTGGCCTTCGGGGCCGAGGACGCGGACCTTCCAGCGCTGCTGGAGATCGCCGCGCTGATCGACGAGAAGAGCGTCGTGGACGGCACGATCCGCACCATGCAGACAGGGCTGAGCTTCGCCATGGCCCGGGAGCGGGAGCTTTACAAGCGCATCCGGGAGAAGTCCGCGCTGATCGCCTCGCCCAACAATCTGCTGGCGGTGGAGTACCTGCGCGCCCTGCGTCAGCAGGGCGCGGACGCAGAGCCCATCGCCGTGCAGCGCACGGGCGCGTCCCACGACGGCGGGGCGGCGGACGGCACGGCCTCGGCCTCCCATATCCGCGGTCTGCTGCGGGAAAAGCGCCGGGAGGAAGCGCGGGCGTTTTTGCCGGGACCGTCTTATGAAAT
>SVKN01000081.1 GCA_015068445.1 Oscillospiraceae bacterium
AGACTGCCAAGCTGGCGCCCTGGCATACCCTCAGCGAGGGTATTTACGCCGTGGAGCTCGCGCGCGGGGTGACGCATATCGGGACGTGTGCCTTCCAGGAGACGAAGAAGCTGTCGATCGTGAGGTTCGAGGGCGCTGAGAGCGAATGGAAGGCCGTGGAGATCGACTTAGGCAACGATAATCTGAAAAAAGCCTTCGTCTATTGCGGCGGCGAGGGCGCCGCCCTGATGGATCAGACCTTCGGCTTCCCCAATGATGAGTACGCGATCAACCAGGAGATCTGCGTAACGACGCTTGGGCCCCTGCTGGGCTCCATCGCGGAGACCGGTGAGCTGATAGGCAACGAGGGCCACTGCTTCGGCATGGCGCTGGCCGTCGGCGTCGAACGCTATTATGGCATGCACGATTTCAGAAACGATGCCGGAGAGCACGCGGGAAAGCTGTCGGACGTTGACGACCGGGACGCCTGGTACTTCGAAGAGGCCGTGACGAAGAATCACGTCACGGCCGCCGAGTATGAGTCGTATGCTCATATGTTCCAGACGACGCCCGAGGTGGTGCTGGAAAAGCATGAGACGAAAAACGACCTCGACGGTCTGGTGGAAGCCGTGCACCGTTCGCTGACGGGCGAGGGCGAGCCGGTTATCATCAACATTCAGGAAAAAGTGCTCTCCTCCGCGGTCGGAAAGCACATCACGATCCGTCACTCCGTCCTGGCCGTCGACATGCAGGAGACGGACACGGCGGTCAAGATCCTCGTTTATGACAGTACCCCACATCTGGACGACTGCCGCAATATGCTGTGGACCATGCAGATCATGAAAGACAGCGGCAAATACGTCAGCTGGAATTATCCGATCATGGGCTTCGACTCGAACCATCAAGAGAACGAAAAGATCTCCTACTGCAGGCCCGTGGCCCAGTTCCACGAATGGTTCCCGAAACGCTTCGTGACTTTGTTCGGCTCCCTTTCGTCCCCGCTGACCGGGATACTGGGCGTTCCAGGCGGCATGACGCTGGAGGGGTACAAGGATCTGCTGCTGATCGAGCTCAGCGATGACGGCGAGGAGAGCGATGAGGTCGAGGACGAGATGCAGTTTTTCTGGGTCACCGATCAGCCGGAGCTGACGCTGACGGCCTCCGAGGACGGCGGCACCATCTTCTATGCCAACACGGACTGCGGCGTCAGTGCCGAGGTCCGGGCGGGCGCCACCGTCACCCTGCGCCCCGACGCCGCAGACGGCGCGATCCGCGTGGAGGACGCCGGAGACGACTTCGCCGTGAGCTTCTACACGCTGGACGGGGACGATACGGTCGTCAAAACGACCGTCAGCGGCACGGACAGCGAGACCGTCAGCGCATCCCTGAGCGCAAGCGGCGTCATCGTGACGGCGGACAACATGGACACGCTGACCGCCCGGCTGGTGATCGACGGGGAGGAGACCTCCGTCTACAGCTTCACCGGCAGTGAGGACAGCGTCCTGCTGGTCCGCGAGGAGGAAAAGCTGACGGTCCTGGAGGACCGCGACGGCGACGGCAGCTATGAGGCCGAGGCGCCGCGTCAGCCCATGTCCGTCCGTCTGAAGGACGACGTGCTGGTCGCCGAGATCACGGATGCAGGCGCCGCCGGCGAGGGCACGCTGCTGGCCGCGCTGTACGACGAGGCGGGCAGGCTCCTGTCCACCGTCACCGGGACCGCGGACGTCGGCCCCGACCGGACGAGCACCGTCAGCATGGCCCTGCCGCCGTTGCCCGCGGACGCCGTCTGGCTCAAGATCTACCTGATGGACGGCCTGAACGCCCCCGTCTGCCCCGCGATCCGTCTGACCGCGAAATAGAACGCGTCGATCTTTCATTTTAAGCGCATCGGCTTTCGTCAGCCGACCTCAGGATGAAGTACCGAAAGGATCTGGTATTGTATGAGAGAGAACGGTGTGAACAGAAAATACAAAATACTGCTGGCATTTACGTCTGTGCTGGCGATCTGTCTTATGATCCTGCTGGGATTGTCCATGTCCGGCGCGCTGCCTGCGCTTTCCGGTACGGACAAAAGCGGGACTGCCGCAGCGGAAGACATCCCGGAAAGCCTTTCCCACGAGGGTTACACCCTTGAAAAGGTGGTCGTGCTCAGCAGACACAACATCCGGTCGCCGTTGAGCGGAGGAGATTCCATACTGGGAACGATCACGCCGCACGAGTGGTTCGAATGGACCTCGGCGGCAAGCCAGCTGTCTGTCCGCGGCGGCGCACTGGAGACCTGTATGGGACAGTATTTCCGGAAGTGGCTGGAGGATGAGGGCCTGTTCCCGGAGAACTATCAGCCGGAAGAGGAAGCCGTCAGGATCTACGCGAACGCAAAGCAGCGCACCGTCGCGACCGCCAGATTTTTCACCTCCGGCCTTCTCCCCGCGGCAGATGAGGACGTCGAATACCATGCGGAGTTCGATACGATGGACCCGGTGTTCAATCCCCGGTTGACATTTGTGACCGATGCTTATGCGGAAGCCGCGGAAGCGCAGATCCGCGAGATGTACACGGACGACATGGAAAGCCTGAAAGACAACTATGAGCTTTTGTCCGACGTCATAGATCTGGAAGAGTCCGCCGCATTCAAGGATGGCAGCGTCGGCGCTTTCGCAACGGACGATACGGTATTCACCCTGGAAAAGGATAAGGAACCGGCCATGAGCGGTTCTCTGAAGACCGCATGCTCGGTCAGCGACGCGATGACGCTGCAGTATTACGAAGAGCGGGATCCCGTAAAGGCTGCTTTCGGGAACGATCTGAATGAGGAGCAGTGGGAAGCCATCGCGGAGATCAAGGATCTGTACGGAGACGTTCTCTTCTGCGCGCCGCTGGTGTCATGCAACGTGGCGAATCCGCTCCTGAAAGAGATGCTTTCGGAACTGACGAATGACGAGAGGATCTTCACGTTTCTCTGCGGACATGACTCCAACGTGGCAAGCGTGCTGGCCGCTCTGGGGGCGGAAGACTACGATCTGCCCTTCGCGATAGAAAAAAAGACGCCGATCGGCGTCAAGCTCGTTTTTTCCAACTGGAAAGGACAGGACGGCGAAGAATACTGGGATGTCGATCTGGTCTATCAGACGACGGAGCAGCTCAGGAATACGGATATCCTCACGGAAAAAGACCATCCGGCGTCGGTCGATATTTCCTTCGGCACCATAGAGATGAACGAAGACGGATTATATACGGACGAGGATCTGAAGTCCCTGTTCACGCAGGCCATCGGAGCGTATGACCGGATCACGGCGGATTACAAATGATCCAAGTATCCGGCAGCGCGGCGTCCGGCTCAGACTGACGGCGCAAGGCGTAACGGATATGCGCATCGCTTTTTCATTTTTCAGTCTTCAGGATTCATTATTCAATAAGAAAGCCGACCCGGACGGGTCGGCTTTCTGTTATTTCTGTTCCTCCTCGCACCGTCTCACCATCTCCTCGGCGTGGCCCTTTTTCAGCTCGCAGAGGCGGCGGAAATCGGCGATGACGTCGGCCTCCATGCCGCGCTCCAGCCAGTCGGTGACAGCGCCGAAGGTCTCGCACTTGAAATACCGCAGCAGTACGTCGCGGTCTCCGGCGCTGATGCGGGCATCGGGGAAGACGGCGTCGAAATATATCCGTACCGCGTAATCGCACAGCTCCCAGAGATGGCGCTCGTAGATGTCGCGGCTGACGGAGTGATAGATATGCATCACGGCGCTGCGATGCTCCAGCGCGAACCGCGCCGCCACGTCGAGGCATTCCTCGATGGACCCGACGGAGGGGTACCGGCTGATGATCGCGTCGGTCTCGCCGCGGATCATCTCCTCCAGCAGCGTGGGGATGTCCTGAAAATGGTAGTAAAACGAGTTCCGGTTGATCCCGCAGCCATCCACGATGTCCTTGACGGTGATCCTGTTGAAGGGTCTTTCCTCCAGCAGGCGAAGAAACGAGGCCTTGATCGCCTCCCGCGTGAAGTTCGCCATGGTCGCCCTCCCTTCCTATGATATCCTATCATAGCACGTCGCGGAAAAAAGTCAAACAAACCTTGGGCAAACAGCCCTTTCATGCCCAAAAAACGAACACAATGCAACAAATTGACCATTCCAAAAGAGGCGGCGGAAGGCTATACTGGGCACAGATAAAAAGGAAGAAGGGACCATCATGCGTTCTGAAAAACGGATCTTTGCGCTGCTGCTTTCAGCCGCGCTGACGCTGGGCTGCACCGCGCCCGCGCTGGCGGCGGACGACGGCGTGACGACCGCCTGCGACGAGGCCTATTACGGCAAGCTGGATTACTACGGCAATCTCACCGAGGGCAGCGTCGTCAAAAGCTATATCCTCAACGGCGCCGCCGAGATCACCGACTACGGCCGCTACGATGAGGTCACCAGCCTCACCGACGGCGTGCAGCCCGCGGTGGACGGCGACCGCGTCACGTTCGACCTGACGAACGCGGCCGACAGCCATTTCTACTTCGAGGGCGTCACCGCGAAGCCCTTCGAGGCCCTGCCCTGGACCGTGGAGGTCCATTACAAGCTCAACGGCGTGCCCGTGAAGGCCGAGGAGCTGGCGGGCAAGGCGGGCCTCGTGGAGATCGACGTGGGCGCGTACCCCAACGAGGGCGCGTCCGACTACGCGAAGAACAACTACACGCTGGAGGTCGCCTCCATGTTCAATCAGGACAAGATCCTGTCTCTGGAGGCCCCGGGGGCGCAGATCCAGCTGATCGGCAATCTGCGGGCCGTTCTGTTCATGGGCCTGCCCGGCGAGGAGGAGCATTTCGAGATCCGCGTGGGCACGGAGGACTTCTCCTTCTCCGGCCTGACGATCATGATGGTGCCCGCCACGCTGGGCCAGATGGAGAAGCTGAGCGAGCTGGCGGAGAAGCGGGACGAGATCGAGGACAGCTATCACAAGCTCAACGACAGCCTCGACACGCTGCTTGACAGCCTCAGCGGCGTGGGCGACAGCCTCCGCGCCGCGGCTAACGGCCTCGATCAGATCGACGCCGCCCGCGTGACGCTGAAAAACGGCAAGGATGCGGTGAAGGCAAAAGGCGACGCGCTGCGCGCCGATCTGGACGAGATCACCGCGTCTCTGACGCCCATCAGCGACGATATGGCCACGGCCTCCCGGGCCGTCACCGACATCAGCGGCGAACTGACCGCGACCAACGAACACGTCCAGTCCCTGCGCGCGGAGCTGGACGAGCTGACGGATATCATCGACAGCCTGCAGAGCAAGGGCGGCGACGTGCGCTCCACGCGCTCGCGCCTCAGGGACGTGCGCGCGGGCCTCGGCGATCTGGAGGATTCTCTTGACAGCCTCGGCTCCTTCCGCGTCGGCTCCATCGACCCGCTGTTCGGCGGCAGGTCCTCTGCGGAGCTGAAGTCCGCCCTGCAGCAGGCCGTCGCCCTCCACGACAGCTTCGAGCAGGCGGGGGGAGACCCCATGGATTTCAATACCTTTGCCTTCGCCATGATGAGCGCGCAGAACATGGACGCTGCGGCGATCCAACAGCTGCTGGGCCTGTACGCGCAGCTGCCCTCCGCCGAGGCGGCCGCCGCCATGGGGCTGGGCGAGCAGTGGGCCGCCGTCGACAGCCTCCATTCCGCCTTCGCCTATGGTGCGCAGGGCGGCGACAGCCTCGACTTCTCAGGCTTCATGACCGCCGCCATGATGCTCAAGGGCTATTCCGCCCAGGACGCTTCCTCCAACGCCGCCAGCCTCGCGGAGCTTTACGAGCTGTATGAGGCGTCCCCAGACGCAGCGGAGCAGCTGCTGGGCCGGGCCGACGCGCTGAACGGCGAGATCGGCAAGGTCAACGGCGCGATCTCCCGGGCGGGCACCGCCGTCAGCGGCCTCAGCGGCGCGTCCACCGACCTGATGGGTGACCTCAGCGGCCTGCTGAAGGACGTGGACGGTCTCTACGACCTGCTGGACGACGTGGACGATCTGGGCGACCTGTCCGCGGACGGCGTTGAAAAGGTCAGGACCATCCTGACGGATATCGACAGTCTCAAGACCGTGCTGGACGGCTACGAACCGCAGCTCCAGTCGGCGCTGGGCAACGTGACCGTCATCACCGATACGCTGATCGGCACCCTCAACGACACCGGCGCCTTCGTCGATTCGCTGGAGGATCTGATGGACAAGGCCGGGCCGCAGCTGGACAGCGGCGCCGCAGCCAGCATGAAGGCGCTTTCGCAGACGCTGCGCTCGCTGGCGAAGACCATGGACGCCACGGGCTCCATCCGCTCGGCCAAGGATGCCGTCACCGGTATTGTCGAGGACGTCTGGGACGAGTACACAGGGGAGACGAGCAACCTGCTGAACATGGACCCCAACGCCCCGAAGGAGTCCCTCACCGACAGCCGAAACCCGGAGCCCGAGACGCTGCAGGTGCTGCTGCGCACCCAGGAGATCAAGGCGGAGGAGAAGCAGGGCGGCGCTTCCGCCGAAGAGACTGCGAAGACCGAGACGAAGACCGAAGAGAAGTCCAACCTGTGGACGCGCTTCTCCGACCTGTTCAAGGGCATGTTTGCCGCCGTCATCGGCCTGTTCCGGTAAGGGGGCGCAGCCATCATGCTGGATAAGCTCGCGCGGGCCATCACCCGCAAACCGCGCCTCATCGCGCTGGTTGCCGCGCTGCTGCTGATCCCGTCGATCGTCGGCTACGCCGCCACCCGCGTCAATTACGATATCCTCACCTACCTGCCCGAGGACCTGCGGTCCTCTCAGGGCATGAGCCTGCTGGAGGATCCCTTCCGCATGGCTGCCACCAGCATGCTGATCGTGGAGGATATGCCCGCAGGGTACACGAACTCCCTCATCGAATCGATCAAGCAGGTCCCCGGTGTGTCGAACGCCATCTGGGTCAGCAACCTTGTGGGCGTGCAGATCCCCACGGATATGCTGCCCCAGGACCTCCGCGACGCGTTCTACAGCGGCGAGGGGACCATGATGATCATCCAGTACGAGAAGGCCGGCGCCAGCGAGGAGACCATGCAGGCCATCCGCGAGGTGCGGTCGCTGTGCAATGAAAAGTGCTTCCTCGCCGGGTTCTCCGTGGTGGTGGAGGACACGAAGGAGCTGGTGGACAAGGAGCTGCCCGTCTTCGTGACGCTGGCCGTGGTCCTGGCGCTGCTGGCCATGGCCGCCACCATGGAGAGCACCGCGCTGCCCCTCGTGCTGATGCTGAACATCGGCGCGGCGGTGATCTACAACTTCGGCACCAACGTCTTCCTCGGCCAGATCTCCTACATCACCAAGGCCATCGCCGCCGTGCTGCAGCTGGGCGTGACCATGGACTATTCCGTCTTCCTCTACCGCCGGTACGAGGAGGAAAAGGCAAATTGCGAGGACCGCCGCGACGCCATGGCCCGCGCCGTGGCCGCCGCGTTCCGCTCCCTGTTCGGCAGCAGCCTGACGACTGTGGCGGGCTTCCTGGCGCTGTGCTTCATGCGGCTGACGCTGGGGCGCGACATCGGCATCGTCATGGCCAAGGGCGTGGTGCTGGGCGTGCTGACGGTC
>SVKN01000082.1 GCA_015068445.1 Oscillospiraceae bacterium
AAGGGCCGGAATGCCGAGGGTCCCACCGTGGCGCTGATGGGCGAGTACGACGCCCTGCCCATCGCCAACCATCCCGACGTCAATCCCGAGACCGGCGCGTCCCACTGCTGCGGCCACAACGCCCAGATCACGGGCGTCATGGGCGCGGCACTGGCCCTCAGCGATCCGGAGATCAAGGCGGCGCTGGACGGCAACATCGTCTTTTTCGGCGTCCCCGCCGAGGAGTTCGTTGAGACGGCCCTCAAGAGCCGGATGATCGACGAGGGCAAGATCGGCTACGGCGGCGGCAAGTGCGAGCTGATCCGCATCGGCGCGCTGGACGACATCGACGTCACCGTGGGCCATCACACCAGCCCCGCCTGCCAGCTGGCGCTCAGCAACGGCACCAACAACGGCTTCGTCAACAAGATGATCACCTTCACGGGCAAGGCCGCCCACGCCGCCGGCGCGCCCCAGAACGGCGTCGACGCCTACAACGCCGCCGCGCTGGCGAAGAACGCCGTCGATATCCAGCGGGAGTCCTTCCGCGACAGCGACACCGTCCGCATCCACGGCTTCACGGTCTTCGGCGGCAGCGCCACCAACGTCATCGCCGACAAGGTCGTGCTGGAGTATTACGTCCGCGCCAACAACATCCCCGCCGTCATCGACGCCTCGAAGAAGTTCGACCGCGCCATGCGGGCGGGCGCCGTGGCCACCGGCGCGGGCCTGACCATCAAGACCTTCGCCGGGTACCTGCCCCTGATCCCCGTCAAGGAGACGAAGGCCGTGGTGGAGGCGCTGCAGGACGCCAACGCCTCCGTGGGCAACAAATACGAGATCACGGGCCTCGAGGGCCTCAAGCACTCCACCGGCTCCACCGATTACGGCGACGTCGCCAGCATCATGCCCACGATCCAGTTCAACACCGGCGGCTACTCCGGCGTGCTGCACAACCCCGACGTCCGCGTCACCGACGAGTACCTGGCCTACGTCATGACCGCCAAGGTCTTCGCCTTGGCCGGCTACAAGCTGCTCAAGGACGGCGCCGCCAACGCCAAAGCCATGATGGCCGCCTACACCCCCGCCCTGACCAAGGAGGAGTACATCCAATACATGGACAGCATGATGGCCGAAGAGACCATCCCCATGGACCCCCTGCCCACGCTGAAATAAGCCAAAGGCCGCCGAAAGGCGGCCTTTTAATAAATTGACAATGGACAATTCGGCCTTTCACCGTCTACTGAAAAAGCCGCCCCTGCGGGCGGCTTTTTCCTTATCATTGTGAACGATTTGCGCTCACTTCACATACGTTCCGGCGATCTCCACGGCCTTGGCCAGCTGGTCGTCGCGGACGATGTGGAGGCGGCTGAGGTCGTCGAGGCGGGCGTTGATCAGCCCGGCGGTGCGGGCGTTGACGTAGGTCATGGGGTTCTCGCCCACGGTGTTGAGGAACGCGTTGACGGCGCCCAGCAGCTCGCCGTCGAAGACGTCGGACTCGTACCAGTCCTCCAGATACCCCAGGGCCTTCATGGCGTTCTGCAGGTCCGTCACGTCCTGGCCCCTGGCGCCCATGGACAGGCGGCGGAAGCTCAGGCGGCGGCAGGCGGAGGCGGGATGGCCCTCCCGGCGGTTCTCCACCGGGACGTCGGGGGCGAGGCCCTTGCCCTCGTAATCGACGCCCGAGGGCGGCACCAGCTGCACGGTGGTCAGCACGGCGGCGGAGCCGTCGTCAAAGACGAGGTGGTTCTGGCCCCTGGCCTTGCCGAAGGTCGTCTCGCCCACGGTGACGGCATAGCCCGTGTCATGGAGCGCGGCGGTCATAATCTCGGCGGCGCTGGCGGTCTCGTGATCCGTCAGAATGACGATCTTGTTGAGGCTCAGCCCGTTGCCGGAGGAGAGGAAATTGTTGTCGAACAGCTCGCGGTCGTCGCCCTCGCGGTCCCGGAGGGTGAAATACTTGACGCCGTCCTTGTCGATCAGGTGGTCGATGAACGTCAGCGCCATGCGGATCTCGCCGCCGGGGTTGCCGCGCAGGTCGAGGACAAGCGCCTGCGCGCCCGCGTTCTTCATGTCGTTGCGGGCCTGGGCGTTGAGCATATAGGTGTAGGCGTCGGAAAAGCGCGTGATGCGCATGTACCACACGCCGCCGCCCAGATCGCTGTATTCGAGGTTGGGCACCTCCACCTGACTGCGCGTCACGGTGAACGTGATGGGCACGCCCGCCCGCAGGACGGACAGTTCGACCCGGGAGCCGTCCTCGCCGCGGACCAGCTCCGCCACCTGTCCGGTGGTCATCTTCGTGGCGTCGACGCCGTCCACCGCCGTCAGCAGGTCGCCGGGCAGCAGCCCGGCCCGGGCGGCGGGGCCGTCCTCACGCACCTCCGACAGCGCCACGCCCGCGTCGGTCTTCGTCATGGTGACGCCCACGCCCACATAGCTCTCGCCCGTGGGGAAGGCCACATCGTAGGTGCCCTCGGGTAGATAGGTCGAGTGCTTGTCGTAGCGGGACATCAGGTAGTCGATCAGCAGCTCGTAGCTGTCGGGATCGCGCTCGAAGAGGAACTCGAGGCTCTTGTGCAGCACGTCCTCGCCCTTGTAATCAAGGGCGCTGTTCTCGATCATCAGCAGCACGCGCTCCAGCCGCTGCACCTTTTCCGCCGGCGTGGCCGTAACAGCCGCCGCGGGAAGCGTCAGAACCGTGGAAAGCACGAGCAGCAGGGGAAGGAATCGTTTCATCATTTGATACACCTCATGGGACAGTTGACAGTGGAAAAACGAATTGACAGTTGACAATTGATGTGCCTGCGGCGCATTGGATACCGCCGCTGCGCGGCGTGAAGGGCTCCCTCCACGAGGGAGCCAAGATACCGCGCCGCCTGCCTTCAAAAACGCCTGAGATCCTCCCGGATCTCAGGCGTCGCCTTGCGGCGGGTATCACATATGATCGGGAGCGTTGACGCCCAGGGTGCTGAGAGTGTTGCGCACCACCTGGGCCATGCAGTTGACCAGGCAGATGCGGGCGTCGCGCAGGGCGGGGGTGGCGGCCTCCTTGATGCGGCAGACCGTATAGAAATGGTGGAAGGCCGTGGCGCACTCGGCGGCGTAGCGGTTGAGGCGCGACGGGTCGCGGGAATCGGCGGCCAGGCGGATCTCCTCGGGCAGCTTGGACAGCTGACGGATCAGATCGAGCTCCGCGGGGTCGGTGAGCAGCGTCAGATCGGGGTCCTTGGGGTCGCCGCTGATGCCCTCGGCGGCCAGGGCCTTGAGGATGCTCTTGCAGCGGGCGTGGGCGTACTGGACGTAATAGATCGGGTTCTCGCTGTCCTGCCGGACAGCCAGATCGAGGTCGAAGTCCAGCGCGCTGTCGCTGACGCGGGAGTTGAAGAAGAAGCGGGCGGAGTCCACGGGGATGTCGTCCAGCAGGTCGCTGAGGGCGATGGCCTTGCCCGTGCGCTTGGACATGCGGACCACCTGGCCGTCCTGCATCAGGCGGACCAGCTGCATCAGCACGATCTCCAGCCGATGCTCGCCGTCCAGGCCCAACGCGTCCAGCGCGCCCTTCAGACGCGCCACGTGGCCGTGGTGATCGGCGCCCCAGATGTTGATGGCCAGGTCGAAGCCGCGCTCGGCCAGCTTGTTGCGGTGGTAGGCGATGTCGGCGGCGAAGTAGGTGTAAAAGCCGTTGGAGCGCTGCAGCACGTCGTCCTTCAGCTCCAGCTTCTCGATCTGCTCCTCGGTCTTGCCCTCGCTGAGCAGGACGCCGCGGAGGATCTCGCTCGTCTTGAGCCACAGCGCGTCGTCCTTGCGGTAGGTGTAGCCCTTGTCGGTCAGCAGCTTGACGGTCTCCTCGATGTAGCCCTTGTGCAGCTCGCTCTCGAAGAACCAGGTGTCGTATTCGATGCCGTAGCGCCGAAGGTCGGCCTTCATCTTCGGGATGTTGCGCTCCAGGCCGAAGGCGGCCAGCTTGTCAAGACGCTCCTGCAGCGGCGCGTCCTTGAGGCTGTCGCCGTGCTCCTTGAGATAGTCCTCGGCCAGCGCGCGAATGTCGTCGCCGTGGTAGCCGTCCTCGGGGAAATCCTCCTCGGTCTGCAGGCCCAGCAGCTGGCGGAAGCGGGCGTCGATGGAGCGGGCGAACTTGTCGATCTGGTTGCCGGCGTCGTTGACGTAGAACTCGCGGCTGACCTGATGGCCGGAGCGGCTGAGGACCTCGGCCAGCGTATCGCCCAGCACGCCGCCGCGGGCGTTGCCCATGTGCATGGGGCCCGTGGGGTTGGCGGAGACGAACTCCACCATGATCTTCTGGGGATGCTCGCGGGTGGAGCGGCCGTAGTCGTCGCCCTCGGCGCAGATGGCCTGCAGCACGCCCTCGTACCAGTGATGGCCCAGCCGCAGGTTGATGAAGCCCGGGGCGGCCCACTCGATGGAGGAGAACACGGTGCCGGTCAGGTTGGCGTTCTCGCAGATGGCCTGGGCCGACTTGACGGGGGCCATGTGCAGCGCGCGGGCGCTCTGCATGGCGAAGGAGGAGGCGTAGTCGCCGTTCTTCGGGTCCTTCGGGACCTCGATGACCGGGCGGGGCAGCTCCGCGTCGGGCAGCAGCCCCTTGGCCGCGGCGGCGCGATAGCCGTTCAGGATCAGTTCGGAGGCCTGATCCATGGCCTGCTTGATGGCGTTCATATATTTTGATTCCTTTCGAGAAAAAGTCTTTGAAGGGCGAATTGACAGTTGACAGTTGTTGTGCCTGCGGCGCATTGGATACCGCCTGACGGCGGGAAAGGCTCCCTCCCCGAGGGAGCTGTCTGCGAAGCAGGCTGAGGGAGTTGCCCCGGGATGCACACAGCCTCGGACAGCGGTCGCAGGGGCCGATGCCCACATCGGCCCGTGATCACGGCCGCTCTTCCGGTCATCCCGAGCCTGTCGAGGGACCTTTCCGGCCCGCGCATATCACGGTGCCGTCAGCCGGTCCGCCCCGTTACTGCTGGGGCACCCGGACGTCGATGGTCAGGTTGTTGGTGCTCATGTAGGCGTGCTGGAACTCGATGTCGTAATCGACGGTGACGCGGCCGCCGTCGTCGGTGAGCTCGTTGCGGACGGAGCGCGTGGCCACCGAGATGGTCAGGTTGCCCATGTCGGTGTAGTACATGCCCATGTGCCGCCGGTCGGGCTGGAAGGTCATGAGGGAGGGGTACTTGCCCGAGCGCGTCACCGTGACGTTGTCGCCGGAGACCTTCACCGTGGTGCGCGTGTCCTCCAGCCCGCTGATCTCGCTTTCGTCGTAGACGAGATAATACCCGCCGGGCTTGCGGTAGAACCGTCCCTCGGTGGTCAGCGTGACCTCGTCGGTGTCGGGATCGTCCACCTGCTGGAGCCCCTTGATGGAGATGATGCAGTCCTTTTTCATATCGGTGTCAGGTTCCTTTCGATGCTTCACAGATGCGTACAGTTCAGTATACCACACCCCGCAAGTCTTTACAATTAAAAAATAACGATTTTCGCGTGGTATTCCAGCTGAGATATGGAGGGATTTCAAAAAATAATACTTCACTTTTATCAGAATCGTGATATAATAAAAAATAATGGCGGCATGTGCAGCTATGGTCAAACAGGGCTGTGCAAGCGCCTTGTGCGGTTTTATAAAAAGTTCACAATATATGAAAAAGCGCATATTTAATTTTTAAATAAAAACTTTCACCAAAGGAGAGAACTCATGAAGATCAATTTTACCGAGACTGTCCTGCGTGACGGCAACCAGTCCCTGATCGCCACCCGTATGCCGATCAAGGACTTCCTGCCCATCCTGGACACGATGGACAAAGCGGGCTACTACTCCATCGAATGCTGGGGCGGCGCCACCTTTGACTCCTGCCTCCGCTACCTGAACGAGGATCCCTGGGAGAGACTGCGCACCATCCGCAAGCATTGCCCCAACACCAAGCTGCAGATGCTGCTGCGCGGCCAGAACATCCTGGGCTACAAGCACTATCCCGACGACGTCGTGCGCGCCTTCGTCCGCAAGAGCGTTGAGAACGGCATCGACATCATCCGTATCTTCGACGCGCTGAACGACCTGCGCAACATCGAAGTGGCCGTGGACGAGGCCCTGAAGGCCGGCGCTCACGTCCAGGGCGCCCTGTGCTACACCACCAGCCCCATCCACAACATCCCCATGTTCGTCCAGCTCAGCCGTGACCTGGAGAAGATGGGCGTCCACTCCATCTGCATCAAGGATATGGCCGGTATCATGACCCCCGACGTCTCCTACAAGCTGACCAAGGCCATCAAGGAAGCCGTGTCCATCCCCGTCGTCATCCATACCCACAGCACCACCGGCTGCGGCGCCATGACCCTGCTGAAGGCCGTCGAGGCCGGCGCGGACGTCATGGACACCGCCATCTCCTGCTTCTCCGGCGGCACGTCCCAGCCTCCCACGGAGTCCCTGCACTACACGCTGAAGGAGATGGGCTACGAGTCCGGTCTGGACGAGCAGAAGCTGAAGAAGATCAACGATCACTTCAAGCCCATCAAGGCTGCCGCCATCAAGGCCGGCCTGCTGAACCCCATCGTCATGAACACCGAGACCGACGCTCTGATTTATCAGGTGCCCGGCGGCATGCTGTCCAACCTGGTCGCCCAGCTGACGGCCCAGAAGTCCCTGGACAAGCTGCCCGAGGTCCTGCTGGAGGTCCCCCGCGTCCGCAAGGATCTGGGCTATCCTCCCCTGGTCACTCCTTCCTCCCAGATGGTCGGCGTTCAGGCTACCACCAACGTCCTGCTGGGCGAGCGGTATAAGAACGTCTCCAAGGAGATCAAGGCTTACCTCCACGGCGAATACGGCCGCGCCCCCGGCGAGGTCAACGAGGAGCTGCGCAAGAAGGTCCTGGGCGACGAGCCCGTGGTCGAGTGCCGCTACGCCGACCTGCTGAAGCCTGGCCTGGAGGCCGCCAAGGCCGAGATCGGCGACCTGGCCAAGTGCGAGGAGGACGTGCTGAGCTACGTCGCGTTCCCGCAGATCGCCGAGAAGTTCCTGCAGAACAGGGCCGAAAAGGAAAAGAACACCGTCAAGTACACCATCGAGAAGGCGTAAGGAGGACCAACCATGGCTGAACTTTATCCCAGTATCGCCAACGGGCTTGGCTACTCGGTGCTGGGTCTGGGCGTCGTTTTCCTGATGCTCGTCATCCTCATGGCCATCATCACGGTCATGGGCAAGGTGGTCGCATCGAAGGAAAAGCCCGCCGCCAACCCGATCCCCGCGCCCGCGGCGACGAAGGCTGTCGAGCCCACCCCCGTCAAGCCTCTGCTGCCCCCGGCTCCCGGCTCGGCCGGCAGCATCGACCTGCACGGCGTCGAGCCGCGCAAGGCCGCTATGATCATGGCCATCGTGGCCGACGAGATGGGCGTGCCCGTCAACGAGCTGCGCTTCAAGAGCATCAAAGAATTATAAGAGGTGTTACAGATGAAATATAAAGTTACCCTGAACGGCACCACCTACGAGGTGGAGGTCGAGCACGGCTCCGCCATGCTG
>SVKN01000083.1 GCA_015068445.1 Oscillospiraceae bacterium
CGAAATACTCCACGTCGGTGTCGCCCTCGCGGCGGCAGTTTTTGATGATCCAGTCGTAGCAGGCGCGGATGCGCGCGGTGTCGTCCGTCAGGTTCCGGGCGCCGATCTCGTCCAGCAGATCGTCCACCACGGCGTCCGTGACGGCGTCGCCGATGTAGATGGGCGTGCGCGCGTCCTTGTCGGCAAAGGCGGTGAGCATGGCGCTGAGCATGGCGATCGCCATAAGCGCCGAAAGCAGTCTTTTCTTCATGGTCGTACTCCTTTATTTACTGACGGATCTGGCCGTCGCCTTCCACGATGTATTTGTACGAGCACAGCTCCCGCAGAGCCATGGGGCCGCGGGCGTGGAGCTTCTGGGTGGAGATGCCGATCTCCGCGCCGAAGCCGAACTCCTCGCCGTCGGTGAACCGGGTGGAGGCGTTGACGTAGAGGGCGGCGGAGTCGATGTGGGACGTGAAGTAGTCGGCGTTGGCCCTGTCGTTCGTCAGGATCGCCTCGCTGTGGTGGGTGGAGTATTTGCGGATGTGCTCCACGGCCTCCTCCACGTTCGCGACGACCTTGACGGCGAGGATGTAGTCGAGGTATTCGGTGTAGTAATCCTCCTCGGTGGCCTCTTTGACGCAGTCGCCCAGGACGGCGCGGGTGCGCGCGTCGCCGCGCAGCTCCACGTTCTTCGTGTCCAGCAGCTTCTTCGCCATGGGCAGGAACTGATCGGCCACGTCCTCGTGGACCAGCAGCGTCTCGGCGGCGTTGCAGACAGACACGCGCTGGGCCTTGGCGTTGAGGATGATCTCGGCGGCCCGCTGCAGGTCGGCGGTCTTGTCGACGAAGACATGGCAGTTGCCCACGCCGGTCTCGATGACGGGGACCTTGGCGTTCTCCAGCACGGTGCGGATCAGCCGGGCGCTGCCCCGAGGGATCAGCACGTCGATATAGTCCCGCATACCCATCATCTCCCGGGCCACGGCGTGGTCGGTGTCGTGGAGCAGCGTGACGCAGGCTTCGGGCAGGCCCGCGGACGCCAGCGCCTGCCGCATGACGCGCTCCAGCGCCATGTTGGAGCGGATCGTCTCCCTGCCGCCGCGCAGGAACGCGGCGTTGCCGGATTTGAGGCACAGGACGGCGGCGTCCACGGTGACGTTGGGCCGGGACTCGTAGATGATGCCCACGACGCCCATGGGCACGCGGACCTTGCGCACGTGCAGACCATTGTACATATCCCACTCGTCCATGACGTCCCCTACGGGGTCGTCCAGCCCGGCCACCTTCATCACGGCGGCGGCGATGGACGCAAGGCGCTTATCATCCAGCTTCAGCCGGTCCAGCATGGCGGGGCGCATGCCGTTCCGCTCGGCCTCCTCGGCGTCCAGGCGGTTGGCCTCCAGGATCTCCTGCCGGTGGTCAAGCAGCGCGCGGCTGATCGCCGCCAGCGCCTCGTTCTTCTTCTCTGCGGATGTGACGGCCAGCACGTCGGCGGCCGCCCGGGCCTCACGGCCCATTGCGATCAGATCGGTCATTTAGTCCTCCTTCGAAAACAGCGTGCCCACTTCCCTGCCCTCCAGCAGGTCGTAGAGCCCCTCCAGACGGTTACTGTTGATGATGGCCATGGCGCAGTTCGAGTCGAAGCAGAGCTGCGCGGCCTGGATCTTGGTGATCATGCCGCCCGTGCCCCGGTTGGAGCCCGAGCCGCCGGCGATGGACAGGATATGCTCGTCGATCTCCCGGACGCGGCGGATGATGGGCGCGTCGGGGACCTCGCTGGGGTTGGCCTCGAAGAGGCCGTCGATATCGCTGAGCAGCACGAGGCCGTCGGCGTGGACCAGCTGCGCCACGATGGCGCTGAGGGTGTCGTTGTCGCCGAAGCGGATCTCGTCCACGGCGATGGTGTCGTTTTCGTTGATGATCGGGATGGCGCCCAGACTCAGCAGCGTGCCGAGGGTGTTCTCGGCGTGGGTACGCAGATCGGGCTTTTCGATGACGTCCCGGGTCAGCAGCACCTGGGCCACCTTGTGGTGGTACTCCGAAAAGTGCTTGTCGTAGATGTACATCAGCTCGCACTGGCCCACGGCGGCGGAGGCCTGCTTCTGGGGGATCGTGGCGGGGCGGCCCCCGGCCAGGCCCAGCTTCGACGCGCCCACGGCGATGGCGCCGGAGGAGACCAGGATCACCTCCACGCCGGAGTTCTTGATATCGGCCAGGATGCGGCACAGCTTCTCCAGCTGGCGCATGTTGACCATGCCCGTATCGTAGGTGATGGAGCTGGTGCCCACCTTGACCACCAGCCGCTTTACATGCTCAAAGACGCTCATTTTTCACTTTCCTCCCACTGCTTCCACACCTCGGGGCAATAGCCCACGGTGGCCTTTTTGCCGTTGCGGACGATGGGCGTGCGGAAGAGGCCGGGGTTGTCCAGCAGCTTTTCCTCCCTGGCCGCGTCGTCCGCGAGGTACTCGATGAACAGGCTCTCATACAGGGGGCTCGACTTGTCGATCAGCGCCTCCAGGCCGCCCACGGCCTGCTTGACGCTTTTGTACTCGCCCATGCTCAGGCCGTAGCGCGGCAGGTCCACGTCCTGATATTTGATGCGGCGCTCCTTGAACCAGCGCTGCGCTTTTTTCGTGTCAAAGCATTTGCTCTTGCCGAAGATCTGGATGTTCATGCTTCCTCCTCTTCCTCGTACAGCGTCAGCAGACGCTCCTCCAGCTGATCCTTTTCCTCCACCAGCTGCTGCAGCAGGACATAATCGTCGGGGCTGGCGGCCATCTGCTCGTCGATCTCGCCCAGCCGGTCCTCGATCTTTTTGATCTCGCGGCGGCGGTCCCGGCGCTGCTTCTCGCTGACCTTGGCGTTCTGGCCGGGATTCGTCTTCTGTCTGGGCGCCGGGGCGGGCTTATCCTCCTTCGGCTTGGGCAGCGCCAGCGCCCGCAATCGCTCCACCTCGCGCTTGCGCAGGAACTCGTCGTAGTTGCCGCTGTAGTCCAGCAGCCTCCCGTCCTCCATCTGCCAGACGCGGGTGGCGAAGCGGTTGATGAAATAGCGGTCGTGAGAGACGAAGATCATCGTCTCGGAAAAATCGTCGATGGACTCCTCCAGCCACTCGCGGGAGATCAGGTCCAGATGGTTCGTCGGCTCGTCGAGGAACAGCGTGTTGACGCTGTCGCTCATGAACAGGCACAGCTTGAGCCGCGTCTTCTCGCCGCCGGACAGCACGTCCACGGTCTTGAAGACCTCCTCGCCCCGGAAGCCGAAGCTGGCCAGACGGTCCCGGGCGGCCTGGGTGGAGCAGTTCGTTTCAAACAGCAATGTATCGACCAGATTGCGGTCCGGGCGGTCGAAGGACACCACCTGAGGCAGGTAGCCCGTCTTGACGCCCACGCCCTCCAGCACCACGCCCGACAGCGGGGGCAGCAGGCCGAGGATCGTCTTGAGCATCGTCGTCTTGCCGCAGCCGTTGGGGCCCAGCAGCGCGATGCGCTCGCCCTTGAGCACCTGGGCGTCGAAGGGCTCCGCCAGCGCGCGATCGTAGCCGAAGCTGAGCTTATTGATATTGTACACCTCGTCGCCGGAGGCGTCGGCCACGGCGAAGCGGTTCTTCATCACCTTCTGCTTCTTCATGGTCTCGATGCGCTCGATGCGCTGCAGACGCTTTTCCATGGCGAAGGCGCGCTTCATCACCTTTTTGTTGCCCAGGCCCCAGCCCTTCATGCGCTCCACGGTGAACTCCAGCCGGGCGATCTCCTTGTCCTGCCGCTTCTTGGCGGCCTCCAGCTGCTCGCGCAGCTCTTCCTTTTTATCGACGTAATAGCTGTAGTTGCCGGGGAAGGACGTCAGCACGCCGTCCTCCAGCTCCAGCGTCCGGGTGGTGGCCTCGTCGAGGAAATAGCGGTCGTGGGAGATGACCACGGCCGTGCCCCTGTAGCTCTTGAGGTAGCTCTCCAGCCAGCCGATGGTGTCCAGGTCCAGATGGTTCGTCGGCTCGTCCAGCAGCAGGATATCCGTGCCGGACAGCATGATCCGCGCCAGATTGACCCTCGTCTTCTCCCCGCCGGACAGGCTCATGAACGCGCGGTCCTGCATGTCGGGCGGGATGTCGAGGCCGTTGGTCATCATATTGTAGCGCGTCTCGTACTCGTAGCCGCCCTCGGCCTCGTACCGGGCGGTCAGGCGGGCGTAGCGGTCCAGCACGTCCGGGGACGCGTCCATGTCGCGCTCCAGCTCCCGCAGCTCCCGCTCCAGGGCGAACAGGTGGGAAAAGGCGCTCATCAGCACCTGCCGCACCGTCATGTCGGCGGGGTACTCGGGCAGCTGCTCCAGCAGGCCCACGCGGCCCTCGCGGTTGACGTACACCTCGCCGGAGTCGTAGTCCATGGCGCCCGTGAGGATCTTGAACAGCGTCGTTTTGCCGCTGCCGTTGGAGCCGATGAGGCCCACGCGCTCGCCCCGGAGGATCTCGAAGGAGACGTCCTTGAGCACGTGATGCTCGCCGAAGTATTTATTCAGTTGCGTTACCGATATCTCTGCCATGGTCGGGGTTCTCCGTTACGGGTTCCAGAAGGTCGGATACGTGCGGGGCGTCGGGCTCGTCGGGAGAGATGACGAAGGCGTACAGCTCCTTGACGATCAGCTTGATCAGCGCCGCCACGGGCGTGGAGATCAGCATGCCGAAGGTGCCCCAGATCTTGTTGCAGGCCAGAAGGGCGAACATGACCGTGATCGGGTGGACGCCGGCGGCGTCGCCCTGCAGCTTCGGGCCGACGATGTTGCCCTCGATCTGCTGGACCACCAGCACGAAGATCACCACCGTCACAGCCAGCGACACACCGCCCGTGATCAATGCGTAAAACGCCTCTACGGCCCCGGCGATGAAGGAGCCGAAGTAGGGGATGAAATCGAGGAAGAACGAGATCAGCGCGAACAGAAGCGCGTAGCGGATGCCCATGATCCGCAGGCCGATATACGTCACCACCGCCATGCCGCCGGAGACGACGCAGCGGGATCTGAGGTACTTCCAGGTCAGCTCGTCGGCCTCTACCAGGATGGCGGCCACCTTCGTTGCCGCCTTCGGCGGCAGCGCGCTGACGGCGGCGTTCACCAGCTTGTCCCCGTCCAGCATGAAGTAGATCAGCAGGATGATCAGGATGATCAGGTCGAAGACCTGCATGCTCAGCTTGGCCAGAGACGAGACAAGCGAGCCGATGAAGCTGAGGATATAGCTGTCGCCCTGGGAGATCATGTCCATGATCGTCTCCATGACGGGCTCGGGCAGGTGGAGCTTTTCCATATAGCTCTGCGCGGAGGCGAGAAGCTCGTCGATGTTGGAGGCGTAGCGCCGTATTTCAGTCAGCAGGTTCGTCAGCTGCGTGACCACGGCCGGGGCCGAGATGGAGATGACGAACATCAGGATAAAGACGAACAGGAACAGGACGATCGTCACCGCGACGCCCTTCTTCAGCGCCGCCTTGTCGATGATATACTGCGTCAGCGGGCTGAGCAGGTAGGCCATCAGCGCCGCCACCACGAATTGCTTCAGCATGTCCCAGAAATAGAGCACGCCCGCCGCCAGCGCCACCAGCATGATGATCAGCGCCAGCATCTTCGTATTTTTCAAATAAGGTCGCTCCTTTCCGTGGTCAAAGCGAGCCGCATACTCATACATGATATATTATAGCCAAAACGCACAATAACGGCAAGGAAAAATGCCGATAAATTTTTCTTGCATTTTGAAAAGAGTTGTGCTATGATAGTCAAGCAGTCGAGAGACGGCACAGATGTGCGCCAGTAGCTCAGTTGGATAGAGTGTTTGGCTACGAACCAAAAGGTCGGGGGTTCGAATCCCTTCTGGCGTACCAAAAAAGAGATCGGTTTTGCCGGTCTCTTTTTTTATGTCTATGGGGGCGATGCGGTTTGGCTCCCTCGCCGAGGGAGGCTATATAGCCGAGGCCGTGTTGTGCGCGGGCGAGGCCGGGCGACCGCAGGTCGCCCATACGAAGACCATGATACGAGGCTGGATGTGCGCCGCGACCTTTCTTGGCTCCCTCCCCGAGGGAGCTGTCAGTCGGCAGCCGCCGACTGACTGAGGGAGTTGCCGCGGGATGCACGCGTTTCTGGGGCGGCTCGAAGTCCGGGGCAACTCCTTCCACCGCTGACGCGGTCTCGGGGTCCCCGCAAAAAGGTCTTCTTTTGCGGGGTGAGTACCCCTCCCTATTCCGCGCGAAAGGCTCAGCCGCAGGCTGAGACACGCGTGTTCAGACGGAGAGGGAGGCTGCGCTGACGGGGCCATGATCTGCACGTACCGGTCAAGGGCAATGGTTACGCGCTAACGCGCGCCCCCTATTCCCTCCTGCGGAGGGACTTCCCATTCCGCGCGAAAGGCCCGGCCGCAGGCCGGGCCACGCGTGTTCAGACCGTAGGGGGAAGCAAGGAAGGGCCCGCCCTTACACCGCGGCAGCGGCGGTATCCAATGCGCCGCAGGCACAACAATTGTCAATTGTCCATTGCCAACTGTCAATTAAAAAAGCCGCCTTTCGGCGGCTTTTTTTAATTGGTTTACTCGCAGTAGACGACCTTGGCGACTCTCTCCTTGGCTTCGGGCCATTCGGTGGGGTTGCCCAGGGCGATGCCCAGCCATACGCGGTGGGCGGCGGGGACGCCGGCTTCGGTGAGCAGGGCGCGGACGGCGGGGTCGTCGGAGGTGTTGCGGAACTGGTTGATCCAGCAGGCGCCCAGCTCCAGGTCATAGGCGGCCAGCAGGATGTTCTCGGCGACGCAGGCGCAGTCCATCTGGCCCAGCTCCTTGTCCGCGCTGTCGGACAGCAGGAACAGCGTTTTGGCGCCGTAGAAGTTATAGACGTTCTGGATGTTCATGGCGGCCTTGACGGCGTCGGCCAGCTTCGCCAGCAGCTCGGGCTTCTCGACGACCGTGATCTGGAAGGTCTGGCGGTTCATGGCCGTGGGGGCGTGCAGACCGGCGTTGACCAGCTGCTCCACCTTTTCGCGGCAGACCTTTTCCTCCGTATAGCTGCGGACGCTTCTGCGGTTGAGAATGGTTTCCATCGTGTTCATGGGGAACTCCTCCTGTCGATTCAAGATGGCTCTATCATACACCATTCCGGCCGCTGTTGCAACCCTACTGCCAGCGCAGGTCCTGCCAGCGCATGAGGCCGGAGGCGCTGACGTCGGCGCCGCCCAGGCGGCTGTCGAAGGCGCGGATGACGGA
>SVKN01000084.1 GCA_015068445.1 Oscillospiraceae bacterium
CGCCCGCCACAGGCCCGAGCGCATACGCGCCGATGAGGGCCGGGAGGTCGGACAGGTCCATCTTGATGAAGCTGGGCATCAGAGGGACGCTGAAATCGATCAGCATGAGCACATAGGCGACCGCGGACAGCATTGCCACCGACACCATCGTCCGAACGGACAGTTTTCTCGTTTCCATAGAACTCCTTACGAGATATGAACTTGGATTCAGCTTTCGCTTTTCATATCTTCTTTCATCCGGACTGTAACCGTTGGTCCCGGAGTTTCACCGGGTCAGCCGAAGCGCGCGGACTTTACCGCCAGTCGAGAATCACACTCTGCCCTGAAGATGAGACCTTTTCCCGGGTTGTCTGGAAAAGGTCACAGCGACCTCCTTTCCGTTTCATTGTCTTTACTATTATAAATCAACGAATCGGCTTTGTAAAGCGGGAGTTATCCATGACAAACAAATCGATGGTGCTGATGGCCGCACTGGCGGTGCTGCTGGCGCTGACGCCGCGGCCTGCGGCGACTGTCGTCTCGTCTGTTGAAATGGCTGACAAGCTGATCGCCCTTACATTCGACGACGGACCCGATCCCGTGTGCACCGGGCGTATCCTCGACGCGCTGGAGCGCGAAGGGGCTAAAGGGACGTTCTTCGTCATCGGAGAAAAGCTGGCGCGGAACGGCGCGCTGATCTCGTGGATGGCGCAGGGCGGACACCAGATTGGCAGTCATACCTGGAGCCACGCCGATCTGTCCGTTCTGAGCGCCGGGGATGTCCTGCGGGAGCTTTCGCCCGTGATCGACGCGCTGCGGCGGATGACGGGACAGGAGACGTTTTATGTCCGGCCGCCGTACGGGTTCGTCAGCGATACGCTGCGGCAGACGTCCGGCGCGCCGCTTGTGTGCTGGTCCGTGGACCCGCGGGACTGGGAGTGTCAGGATGCCGAAGCGGTGACAGCGCACGTTCTATCCCATGTCCGGGACGGCGATATCGTGCTGCTTCACGATATTTATCCGTCTACGGCAGAGGCAGTGGAGAGTCTCGTTCCCGCGCTGCGGGAGCGGGGCTTCCGAATGGTGACGGTGCGCCAGCTCCTGCTGGCCCGGGGGATCCAGGCGATACCGGGCGGGGTGTATTTCTCCGCGCCTAAAGCAGGCCCGCAAACAGCGACGCCAGCAGTACCGTGATCATGCCGGAGACACAGATGGAAAGGCTGCTCATGGCGCCCTCCGTCTCGCCCAGCTCCAGCGCCTTGGTGGTGCCGATGGCGTGAGAGGACGTGCCGATGGCGATGCCCCTGGCCACGGGATCGTGGATGCGGCAGAGCCTGCAGACGGCGGGGGCGATGATGCTGCCAAGCACACCTGTGAGGATGATGACAGCGACAGTGATCGTCACGACGCCGCCCAACTCCTCGGAAACGCCCATGCCGATGGCCGTGGTGATGGATTTGGGCAGCAGCGTCACGTAGAGCGTATGGTCGAGGCCGAAGGCCAGACACAGCAGCCAGACGGAGCCCATGCTGGTGACGACGCCCGACAGGATACCGCCGAGGATGGCGGCGAGGTTCTTTTTCAGCAGCGCCAGCTTGCGGTAGAGGGGCACGGCGAGGCAGATGGTGGTAGGCGTCAGCAGATAGCTGAGGTACTTGGCGCTGACGTTATAGGTCCCGTAGTCTACGCGCAGGACCAGCAGCGCGGCCATGGTGAGCAGGATCGAGACGAGCAGCGGGTTGCAGATCGCCCACTTCGTTTTCTCTTTGAGTCTCAGACCGATCAGATAGCACAGCAGCGACAGGGCTGCGCCGAAGAACGAGGAGGCGGAGAGGAAGCCGTTCATTTGTCGTCCCTCCCCTTTTTGCCCATGAGGCGCTGCGTAACACGGCCCGTGACGGCCATGACGACGACCGTGGTGATGCACATGATGGCCGCCACCGGCAGCAGGACGGGCTTCAGTACCGGCCAGGCGTCCATCAGCCCCACGGCGGCGGGGATGAACATGACGGGCATGACGGAGACGAGGAAGTCCGCGGTCTCCCCCACCTGCTCCACCTTGAGGACGCCGCTCATCAGCAGCGCCAGCATGAGGATCAACCCGTAGATGCTGGCGGGGATCATCAGCGGCAGCAGCGCGTGGAGCAGCTCGCCCGCGAAGGCGATCAGCAGAATGATCGTCAGCTGCTTGATATATTTCATCGGATCAACTCCTTTTTCGGTTTCTGATACTTAAAATACCATAGATCGCCGTTGCTTTCAAGCATGAGGGCGTGGTATGATAGTGTCAGTTCTGGACCGGGAGGGCGCCATGGAAAAGCATATCAAGACGTTTGACCAGCTGACGACGGAGGAATTGTACGCGCTCATCCACCTGCGGGAGAAGGTGTTCGTGGTGGAGCAGCAGTGTGCCTATCTGGACGCCGACGGCCACGACATCGGCGCCGTGCACGTCTGGCTCAGCGACGAGCGCGGAATCGTCGCCTACTGCCGTGTGCTGGACCGCGGCGCGACCTTCGAGGACGTCTCCCTGGGCCGCGTGATCGCCGTGTATCGGCGGGAGGGCCTGGGGACGCAGGTGGTGCAGCTGGGGATCGACGTGGCGCGGGAACGGTTCCGCGCCCGGCGCATCGTCATCGAGGCGCAGACCTACGCCCGGAAGCTGTATGAGAACCTGGGCTTCCGGCAAACCTCCGACGAGTTCCTGGAGGACGGCATCCCGCATATTCAGATGACGCTCGACTTATAACAAAAGGCCCACGGTTTCCCGCGGGCCTGTTTTTATGCGCTTGTGAGATCAGTACAGCCAGTAAATATCGCTGCTGTACTCGAGCATGATCCAAACGTAGGCTTCATCGTTTTCGGGCTCGCTGTAGAGCGTGAAGTACAAGGGCGTCCTGTCCTCGACCTGAAGCGTGCCCTCGGATTCGGACAGCATCTCCCACTCGAAGGCGAGGTCCTCGCCGCGTTCCGTCATGGTGCCGGTGCCGCCGGCGTCGAAGACGAGCGTGAGGGCGTCGTCGCTGTCGTAGTCCAAATTGACGGTCTCGCCGTTTTCGGGATCGACCTTGGCCCAGGTGTACCAAAGTGTCTCCTTCATGAACTCCTCACCGCCGTCCCAGGGCTCCCAGCTCTCGGGGTCGAATACGGGAGGCTCCGGATCTCCTCCGACAACGTCGGGATCCCAGTAGCAGTTGAGGAACTCGATATCATCGCGTCCCAGCAGGTCATAGGATTCGGCGGCGTCGAAGCTGCACTCCTCAAAGGTGACGTCCGCATTCTCGGTGCCGATATAGCCGATGGAGCTGCATCCGTAGAAATCGCAGTTGTTGAAATAGAACTGCCCCCTGCAGTCGAAGAGCTCCAGCTCGCCTTCCGTGCAGTCGTGGATATCACTCATGTAGACGCTGACGTTCGTGGTGCCGTTGTCGCAGGAAAGGCCCGTGACGCCGCAGCCGTAGAGGTCCATGGCACTGAGATCGATGTGGCGGCAATCGTTCAGATACAGCACGGGGCCGGAGCAGTCGCCCGCTTCGGTGTGGCCCAGCATCAGCTGGCTCAGATCGATGTTCTGGCACTCGACAAAGCTCAGCACGGCGGCGTAGCGCGGCTCGACGACGAGCTCTGTCTCCGTGGGGCTTTCGCCCGCGCCGACGATCGTCAGGCCGTCCAGCTTGCGGATCACCACCTCAAGTCCGTCGTGGCACTCCTCGACCTTGACGTATTCATGGGTCTCGTTCCACTTCTCGTACCCGGTTTTCAGATCGGCCTCAAGAAAATCGGAAATATTATAGCTGCCCGTCTCCACGATGATGTGCGCGCCGGGACGGACGGCCTCCAGCAGGTCCTGTACGGAGCTGACACGGACGGGGCCGCTGTCGGCGGGCGCCTGACCGGCAGGCTTTTCCGTCGTCTGCTGCGTGGTATTCGCTTCGGTCTGCTGAGGCTCGGGCTCCTTATCGCCGCAGGCGGACAGCGTGAAGAGCATTGCCAGTGCCAGCAGCAGCGCCAGGATCGTTTTTCTGTTCATGGTCGGACCTCCTGTACTCCAAGATGGTATCATCATACCACGGTTTGACCGTTCTGTAAAGAAACAGGGGCATTTCTGCCCCTGTTTATCGCAGCTGCGATTTACTGTTTGACCATATCCATATAGCCCCAGATGCCCGCGATCCTCATTTCGTCTCCGGCGTCGTTGAACTCAGCGATGGATTCCATGAGATTGCCGCCCTCGAAGGTGATGTTCAGAGTGCACCTATCGGTGCCCATGACCTCCCAGGTGATGTCCATCTTCGTCTTCCCGCCGTTTTCATCGATGAAATACGTTCCCTTGCCGCCCTTCTCGAAGGTGAAGCCCTCGTTCAGGCCGCCCTCTTCATCGATCCAGGTGCCGAGGACCGCCTTCTCGAAGGGATTGCCCTCGTCCGCAGGCGCAGGCGTCTGGGCTGCGGGCTCCTGCGGCGCAGGCTCCGCGGCCTCGTCCTTGAAGGGCGTGAACGCCTCTTCGTCGCCAAACTTATCGACCAGCGCGAGGGTGGCGCCGACGGACTTGATCGTGAACCAGTCTCTGTCACCGTCGCTGTAGCTGACGTCCAGCTGATCGCCGTCAACGGTATAGGTGAAGGGGTACTTCTCGCCCGTGACGGCGTAGGAGTATACGCCGGTGCCGTCTGCGTTGAACTCATAAGTGGTGCCCCAGTTGCTGTTTTCGTCCGTCCATTTGCCGATCATTTTGGCAGTGTCGACAGAGGGCTTGGCGGGCTCCGAGGCCGTCTCCGCAAAGGGATCGCCCTTGACGCCGGAATCGACACCGAAGATCTGTCCGGCCACATAGGCGAACTGATCCCGCGTGAGCTCGCCCTTCAGGAAGCTGACGCCGACGAGGCCCTTGCCGCCGTCGGGAGCGGTCCTGTTGTCGTATTCGACGCCGACGAAGTTCTCCTCATAGTCGAAGCCGGAGGCCGACTTATAGTTGGAGGTGATCAGCACGACCGGCTCATCGAGCCACTTGAAGCCCAGGTCGGTGACGGTCTGCGTGTAATCGGTGTAATCGGAGTCCTTGTCCAGCTCGCCGTCGAAATAGAACTGGGCCAGATGCTCCATGGAGGTGACCTGATGGCTCATGTAGTCTTGCGCCTGACAGTACCAGCTTTCATCCTCAGCCTCGAACGTCAGGGAATTGCCCTGGATCGTATTCGCCTTCGGCGTGAAATCGGGGTCGTAGATGCCGGCGCCCTCGGAAACGGCATGCTCCGGGGTGTACATCGTCGCCTCTTTGTTTTCCCAGCTGTAGAGGAAGCGGTAGGAGCCGTCGCCGTTTGCGTAGCTGTCAGCGGAGACGGTCTTTTCGGGCTCGGCGGGCGCTTCGGTCTTGGCGGGCTCCGCGGCCGCCGTGTTCTGGGCAGGCTCCTCCTTGCCGCCGCAGGCGGCGAGAGACAGCAGCATCAGCGCGCTCAGCAGGATCGCAAATACTCGTTTCATTCCGGTTCCTCCTATTTCTTGAACAGCTTGCCGAAGAGGCCGCGTCTGACCTTGCCCTCTTCGATATCGTTTGCGGTCTGGACGCCTTCCTTGATGACTTCCCCGACATCCTCGCCCTTGACGGCGGCCTTGAGCGCCGCAGCGGCGGTATCGCCCAGGTTCCTCAGCTGCATCTCGTTGTTGCGGCGCTCGGTATTGATGCCGTTCTCCAGCCAGGCCCTGCGGTCGCGGTTGATGGCGTCGGCCAGCACCTGGAAGCCCTTGCGCTGCACCTTGTCGCTGACGTCGCCCTTGAGGCGGATCTCGCGGATGCACTCGTCGTTGTAGGGGATGACGACGGAATAGCCCGTGACCTTGTCGTCCATGTCCTTCGTCTCCTCCACGGTGACGTATTCCGCGTTCACGTTCATGATATCGCCGCGGCGGCTGTCGAAGAACGTATCACCCTCGGGCACGAACTCATAGGGGATCATGTGATCGAAATAGAACGTGGGGACCGTCTCGGCGTGCTCCGCTTCGCTGTTGAGCAGCTGGAAGGCGCCCAGCTGCACGGACGCGCGGTAATTGACGCGCTTGCCGCCCAGGTCGAACTCGTGCCAGTTCCTGCCCTGGTCGAAGCGGCTGTTCTGCTGCAGCTTCTCCACACCCTCCTCGTAGGCGGCCGCCTGGGCGGGCAGCGTCTCCATCATCCTGAGCGCCGCGTCTCTGGAGGTGTAGTCCATCCGGGCAAAGGCGTTGAGCTTTTTGCGGCAGTCGCTGCAGATGTATTCCTTGCTGGCCAGCTTGAAGCGGTGCATCGCCCCGACTTCCTTCCCGCAGAAGGTGCAGGCTTCTTTACTGAAGAGTCCCATGACAAGTGCTCCTTTCACAGTTTTATGGTTTTATTATATCGATCTTTCTGCCTCTGTCCCCCGCCGTTCGGACAGTCGGACGCAAAAAAGCCGCCCCGAAGGGCGGCTTTTCAGGTGTGATCGTTTATTTGATGACGATCCCGCGACTTCTGGCTACGGCGGCCAGCTCCGTGCGGGTGTGCATGCCGGT
>SVKN01000085.1 GCA_015068445.1 Oscillospiraceae bacterium
GGATGTGGCCCCTTTCGTTAGTTGGTGTGTGGTAACTCAACTATAACCGATGAGGCTCCATCCTTCATCCCTTTTTTTCAATTGTCCAAGATGTATTGTAGTCCTACACCTGCCGATTCGGCAGGGCGTTTTTCATCTTTGCAATCCTATGTTTTTATGCTATAATATTTTAGTTAGAACAAACGACTCATTCACCATAGAGGGAGAACCGATATGACCGACCGCGAGAGCATACGCAATTTTTCGATCATCGCCCATATCGACCACGGCAAATCGACGCTGGCCGACCGGCTGCTGCAGGAGTGCAACGCCGTCAGCGAGCGCGAGATGACAGACCAGCTGCTGGACAACATGGAGCTTGAGAAGGAGAGAGGCATCACCATCAAGGCCCGCGCCGTGCTGCTGGAGTATGACGCCGACGACGGCAAGCGCTACCGCCTCAATCTGATCGACACACCGGGTCACGTGGACTTCAATTACGAGGTCTCCCGCTCACTGGCCGCCTGCGAGGGCGCGGTGCTCGTCGTGGACGCATCTCAGGGCATCGAGGCCCAGACGCTGGCCAACACTTATCTGGCGCTGGAAAACGATCTGGAGGTGCTGCCGGTGATCAACAAGATCGACCTGCCCTCCGCACGGCCGCAGGAGGTCAAGGAGGAGATCGAGAACATCATCGGTCTGCCCGCCATGGATGCGCCGGAGGTCTCGGCCAAAGCCGGGATCAACATCCGCGCCGTGCTGGAGGACGTGGTGCACAATGTCCCCGCGCCCAGGGCAGGGACCGGCGACGGCCCTCGCGCGCTGATCTTCGACAGCCAGTATGACCCTTACCGCGGCGTCATCGTTCTCGTCCGCGTCTTTGACGGCGAGTTCCGTCCCGGCATGAAGATCCGCATGATGGCCACCGGCGCGGAGTTCCAGATCGTCGAGGTCGGCTATCTGCGCTCGCTGAGCTTCGAGCCCTGTGAGAGTCTCGGAGAAGGGGAGGTCGGCTACATCACGGCTTCCATCAAGACGGTTACCGAGACGCGCGTGGGCGACACGGTCACCGACGCGGTCAATCCCGCCTCCGAGCCGCTGCAGGGCTACCGCAAGGTCCAGCCCATGGTCTTCTCCGGTCTCTATCCCGCCGACGGCAAGAAATATCCTGACCTGCGCGACGCGCTGGAAAAGCTCCAGCTCAACGACGCCTCCCTGACGTACGAGCCCGAAAGCTCCGCGGCCCTCGGCTTCGGCTTCCGCTGCGGCTTCCTCGGTCTGCTCCATCTTGAGATCATCCAGGAGCGTCTCGAGCGCGAATACAACCTCGATCTGATTACCACCGCCCCCTCTGTCGTCTACCGCATCAAGAAGACGAGCGGAGAGGAGCTTTGGATCGACAACCCCCTTAATTTCCCCAACCCCGGTGAGATCGAGTACGCCGAGGAGCCAATCGTAAAGGCGAACATCATTACACCTACCGAATACGTCGGCAATCTGATGGATCTGTGTCAGGACCGCCGCGGCGTGTTCAAAGATATGAAATATCTTGATTCCAACCGCGTGGAGCTTCACTATGAGCTGCCGCTGAACGAGATCATTTACGATTTCTTTGACGCGCTGAAATCCCGCACCCGCGGCTATGCGTCGCTGGACTACGAACTGCTGGGCTACCAGAAGTCGAACCTCGTCAAGCTGGATGTGCTGCTGAACGGCGACATCGTTGACGCGCTGTCGTTCATTGTCCATTCGGAAAAGGCCTACGCCCGCGCCCGCAAGATCGTTGAAAAGCTCAAGGAGAACATCCCCCGCCAGCTGTTCGAGATCCCCGTGCAGGCGGCTGTCGGCGGCAAGATCATCGCCCGCGAGACGGTCAAGGCCATGCGAAAGGATGTCCTGGCAAAATGCTACGGCGGCGATATCACGCGAAAGAAGAAGCTGCTGGAGAAGCAGAAGGAAGGCAAGAAGCGCATGCGCTCCCTGGGCACCGTGGAGGTCCCGCAGGAGGCGTTCATGGCCGTGCTGCGGCTGGATGAGGACTAAACCATGGAATCATTGGGCATCTACATCCACATCCCGTTCTGCAAACGCAAATGCGACTACTGTGATTTCTACTCGACTTGCGATCTGAGCGACAAGCTGATGGACCGCTACCTCAAGGCGCTGATCAGTCAGATCGACGAGTATTTTCAATACGGCAAACCGAGCGTCGATACGGTCTATCTCGGCGGCGGAACGCCGTCCGTTTTCGGCGGCAAGCGCATCGAGAAGCTGCTTAAGGAGCTGAGCGCCCGAGTGCAGCTGGCGCGGAACGCCGAGATCACCGTGGAGGTCAATCCCGAGAGCGTCGATGAGAAGCTCCTCAAGCGGCTGAAGGCCGCCGGAGTCAACCGCATCTCCATGGGCGTCCAGTCCGCCGACGACAACGAGCTGAAGGCGCTGGGGCGTCTCCACGACTGGCAGGGCGCCGTCGGAGCCTATGAGCTGACGCGCAGATATTTCGACAATATCTCCCTCGACCTGATCTACGGCCTTGAGAACCAGACGCTGGACGGCTGGATGGACAGTCTGCGGAAGGTGATGGCGCTTTCGCCCGATCACATCTCCTGCTATTGCTTGAAGGTGGAGGAGGGGACGCCGCTGGCGCTGCGCGGCTGTGTTCAGCCGGACGAGGACGTGCAGGCGGATATGTATCTGCGCGCCGTGGAAACGCTGGAGACAGGCGGCTACAGACAGTATGAGATCTCCAATTTTGCCCGGAACGGCCGCGTGTCCCGCCACAACAGCAAATACTGGGATCTGTCGCCGTATCTCGGCCTCGGCTGTGCTGCGCACAGCCTTTACGGCGGTCAGCGGTTCTCCTTCGTCAAGGATATCAAAGCGTACATCGAAGGCGTCGAGGGGCGAAAGCCCGTGGCGGAAGACGTGGACGAGCTCGCCTACATCAACCGCAGCGGCGAGTACGTCATGCTAAAGCTGCGCACCGTGGAGGGCATCGACCCCACGGTCTTCGAGCGACGCTTTGAGGTGCCCTTCGGACCTTATGAGGACATCCTTCGGAAGTACATCGCCAGCGGCCACGCCGCCGTCACAGATGGACATTACCACCTGACGCCCACCGGCTTTCTGGTGTCTAACGTCATCATCGGCGATCTTGTCAATTCCGTTTGCGGCGCAGAATAACATGAATAAAAGAAAAGGGCTTCCGAATACGGAAGTCCTTTTTCGTATGTCTGTTATTGGAGCCTGCCGGTGATCAGGCTGACGCCTTTGGCCGGAGCAGTGAAAACAGCGTTTGAGTCGATCCGGCCCACATGACAGTCCGTGCCGTTCAGCGCCTCTGCCAGAGCCGCCTCGTAAGGCGTGTCCTCCGCGCCGAGGTAGTAGATCGTCTGGCAGTAGGGCGCCATCGAGGCCGCGTCCTGGCCGCTGACGCCGTCGCTGACCTCGTTTTCCAGCACCACGGCCAGCGAGACGTCCTCCAGCTTCGCGGTCTCTGCGGCGGCCTCAAGGACTCTCGTGACGGCCTGTTGGCGGGCGGCGGCGTTGTCGGCAGCGCCGTAGGTGATCAGATCGATGCGTCCCTCCACGGGGAAGCACAGGTGATCGAGGATCACCACGTCAAAGCCGGATGCAGCGCAGGCGGCGACCATGTCGCAGACGTACTCGGAAGCCACGTCGGAATAGGCGTTCAGCCAGCGCCGGTTGTACTTATCCAGCCACGTGGCGCCGCTGTTGACGCGCACGGCCCCGGCGTTGTGGGCGCGGGGCGCCAGCATGTCGCACATGGCGCTGACGCGGGCGGCGAGATAGATGTCCTTCTCAGCCTTGAGCGCTTCCAGCGCGTCCTTGATCTGCTGTGCGTTATCGGCCTGGGAGCCCTGAGAGGAGTAGGAGGAGGTCACGGGGATCAGTGAGACGCCGTCCGTGTCCTTGACGGTAAAGCAGAGGGTGTTGCACCCGGCCGCAATCGCGGCGTCGGCGAGGCTTTCGCCGTAGCCGTTCCGCAGCAGGGACGTGATATTGTCGCTGACGCCCAGCGTCTCGGGAAAGACGGGGCTCGTTGCAACGGGCGGCTCGTCAGGCTCGACTGTCCGGCCGTCGATGACGATGTTGAAATCCTCCGGCTTGTCGTCCTGCTGCACGGGAGCGGGATCGGTATCCTCGGCCTTCGGCTCGCGGAAGGAGAACCAGAAGCCGTCCGCGGAAAAGACGAGGGTGTCGGACAGAAGGAAGATGCCGACGACGGCAACCAGCAGCAAGAGCGCCGCGATCCCGATGAAGAGCTTCTTGCCCGATGAGCTGCGGCGGCCCCGATAAGATGTATAATAGGAACGTCTTCTTTTAAACATGTGGATCTGCCTCCGGGATCAGGAGCTGGCCTTTTCCTCGTCCTTCACACGGCTTTCGCTGGCGTCGACGATCAGCTTGCGCGGGCACACCTGCACGCACTTGCCGCAGGAAATGCACTTGTCGTAGTCGATGCTGGCCAGATTATCGGTGACGGTGATCGCGCCGGTGGGGCAGTTACGCTGGCAGAGCATGCAGCCGATACAGCCGATGTTGCAGATCTTGCGCAGCTCCGCGCCGCGGGCATGGGAGGAGCAGCTGACGGCGATATCCAGCGGATCCTTCAGGATCTTGATGATGTGGCGCGGGCAGGCGGCGACACACTTGCCGCAGGCCTTGCACTTGGGCGCGTCGACCACGGCGACGCCGTTGACGATATGGATGGCGTCGTAGGGACATGCCTTGACGCAGGTGCCGAAGCCGAGGCAGCCGTAGGTGCACTCCAGCGGGCCGCCGGCGATCTTGGAGGCAGCGACGCAATCCTGGATGCCGTCGTATTCAAACTTGCGCTTGGCGTTGATGCCGCCGCGGCAGTTGACATGAGCCGACAGCTTGAAGGTCGGCGCGGCTTCCACGCCCATGATGGCGGCGATCGCTTCGGCGACCTTCGCGCCGCCCACGGGGCAGGCGTTGACCGTCGCTTCGCCGCTGAGGATGGCGGAGGCGCAGGCGGAACAGCCCGCAAAGCCGCAGCCGCCGCAGTTCGCGCCGGGCAGCGCCTCGACGATGGCGTCAAGGCGCTCGTCCTTATCGACGTGGAAGATCTTTGATCCGAAGGCCAGGAGCAGGCCGAAGAACAGGCCAAGACCGCCCAGGATCAGAACGGGATATACAAAAGTTTGCATTGAATCCATCGTCATTTCCTCCCTTAAAAGATCGAAAGACCCTGGAAGCCCATGAACGCAATGGACAGCAGCGAGGCAGCGACCAGCGCGATGGGGAAGCCCTTGAAGCACTTGGGGTATTCGGCGTATTCCAGCCGTTCGCGCACGGAGGCGAACAGCACGATGGCAAGCGTAAAGCCGACGCCAGCGGAGAAGCCGTTGATGACCGAGCTGATGAAATCGAAGCCGTTTGAGACGTTGAGGTTGGCGACGCCCAGCACGGCACAGTTGGTGGTGATCAGCGGCAGATAGATGCCCAATGACTCATACAGGGCAGGCATGGACTTCATGAGGAACATCTCGATGAACTGCACCAGCGCCGCGATGACGAGGATGAAGGCGACGGTGCGCATGTAGGCGTACGTCGTGCCGAGAATGAACGTGTTGATCAGATTCGTGACGGCGGAGGCGACGGTCATGACGAAGATGACGGCCACGCCCATGCCGAGCGCCGTGTCGGTCTTCTTGGAAACGCCCAGGAAGGGGCAGCAGCCGAGGAACTTGACGAAGATGAAGTTCTCGATCAGAATGGCCGACAGCGCGATGGAGAAATAATAGCTGAGACTCATTATGCATCCTCCTTCTTCTGGAACTTACCCATGAAATACTGGAACAAAGCGATCAGCATGCCCAGTGTCAGGAAGCCGCCGGCAGGCAGGATCATCATGATGATGGGCGTATAGCCGGAGCCGAAGACCTCGACGCCGTAGATGGTGCCGGAGCCAAGCAGCTCGCGGACCGAGCTGAGGATCGAGATGGCCAGCGTGAAGCCGAGCCCCATGGTCAAACCGTCGATCAGCGAGGGGAGCGGCTTGTTCTTGGAGGCGAAGGACTCCGCGCGGGCAAGGATGATGCAGTTGACGACGATCAGCGGGATGAACATGCCCAGGGAGGCGGAAAGCTCCTGCATGTACGCCTGCATGGTCAGATCGACGATGGTGACAAAGCCCGCGATGATGACGATATACGCGGCGATTCTCACCTTGGACGGGATAAACCTGCGCAGAAGGGAGATAACGAAGTTGGAGCACATCAGAACGAAGGTGACGGCCAGGCCCATGCCGATGCCGTTTTTCAGCGACGTGCTGGTGGCGAGGGTGGGGCACATGCCGATGAGCTGGACGAAGATCGGGTTATTCGTCAGGATGCCTTCTTTCAGCTGTTTGAAAAAGCTCATTTACTTCCCCTCCTTTTCCAGCGTTTCGACGAAGGCGAGCGCCTGAGACACGGCGCCTGTGACGGCGCGGGAGGTCCTGG
>SVKN01000086.1 GCA_015068445.1 Oscillospiraceae bacterium
CCTTTCGCGCGGAATGGGAAGTCCCTCCGCAGGAGGGAATAGGGGGCGCGCGTTAGCGCGTAACCATTGCCCTTGACGGTGGGCGCACATCATGTGCCCGGACACCGGTCATCGTAGGGGCCGATGCCCACATCGGCCCATGATTACGCTCGCGTTTCGTGGTCGTCGCAGCGGCGAGCTGCGGCCGCCATATCCACGTCCGCGCCCATCACGGCCCCGGATGGTGGCCCTCGTACGGACGGGTTCCACCCCCGCCCGGAACGCCGATGGATCATCGACGCTTCATTCATGAAGACGGGCTTCGCCCTGATGAAGTCAGCCTGACGGCTTTATGAAGACGGCGGCTGTGCCGCCTGATGAAGCGAAGTCGCCCCGAACGTCTGTCCTTTCCCTTTCATTTCTTCATTAGCAACGCGTCTTCATTCCTTCATTAGCCCCGCAAGGGGCGACTTCATTGAAAAACCCGTGATTTGGTAGACAAATCACGGGTTTTTCATGGCGGAGCGGGTGGGATTCGAACCCACGGACCCTTTTACAGGTTTACCCGATTTCGAGTCGGGGCCGTTATGACCTCTTCGATACCGCTCCGTATAATGCCCCGGCTTTTTAGACCGGGGCACTTTTTTAGGATACAGCAAAAACTGACTTTTGTCAATAGCCCCGATTAGAGGGGACGAACGTTGACAGCGCGCAGCTTACCGTTGTTGCGGGGGTCTTCCTCGACCTCGAACTCGACCTTCTGGCCCTCTTCCAGGGTCTTGAAGCCGTCGACCAGGATGGCAGAGAAATGAACGAAGACGTCGTCGCCGCCCTCGTCGCAAGCCAGGAAGCCGAAGCCCTTGGTAGCGTTGAACCACTTAACCGTTCCAGTTTTCATTGTTATTTCCTCCTGTTTAAAGGGCGCCGGACGCCCTATGGTAGCGGATTGAGGTCTGTCGCTAAAAAACTCACATATTTTCATAATCCGGAGAACGCAGCAATGAATTACAAAAATATGTGAGTTCACTTAGTACATTCAGAATCCGTTAACAATAATAACATCAATTGTTCATTTTGTCAACCGGGTTTTGCCACTAATCAAGCGCGCTTGCGCGGAAATCGGACAGCAGCTGCCGGCTGAGCCCCAGACCGTTCAGCAGGTAGGGGACGACCCCGCCGTACTGCCCCTCCACGACCTCCATGGCGGCCTCCAGATATTCGGCCTTGGCCAGGTAGACGTCGCGGATGATCTCGGCCTCCGCCACTGTGCGCCCCACGGCCAGCACGCGGTCGTAGTAGCCCTGGGCCTTGGGGAGGTTGACCTCGTTGGTCATCAGGTAATCCTCGAAAATATCCTCCCGGCTCACGCCCAGCGCGCCCAGACTCAGCGCCGCCACGAGACCGCAGCGGTCCTTGCCCTCGGAGCAGTGCCACAGCACCGCGCCGCGGGCGAAATCGTGGCCCAGGACGGCCGTCATGGCCCGGGCCAGGTTCTTCCGCTCCGCCTCGCCGCCCACGATGGTGCGGTACATGCCGCACATGTCGTAAGGGAGGATGGGCCGCAGCTCCCGGGGCGTGGTGGTGCGCTCGTGGGTGATGCCCGCCGCGCGCTCGTCCAGCACGGGGATGTGGATCAGCCCGATCCCGTCGATCAGGCGGTCGGGGCGCTGGTCGCTCTCGGTGATCGTGCGCAGGTCGATCACCGTGTCCAGCCGATGCTCGTCCCGCAGCACGCGCAGATCGTCGTCGGAGGCATGGCCCAGCATGGCCGCGCGCAGCAGCAGGCCGGGACGCACGGTCTTCCCGTCCGCGCCCCGCAGGCCGCCCAGATCGCGGCAGTTGCCGATGGTCTCCAGCTTGATCCGTCTGTCCATTGTCCCTCAATCCTCCAGGCAGACCCAGTAATGGGCCTCGCCGTATTTGTTTTTCGACGTCCAATGCGCCTCGATATCGTATACGCAGCGCCCGCCCACGGGGACGAACGCGTCCAGATCACAGGAAACGCCCGCGGGGGCGGGGTTCTCCGCGTCCCATTTGCTCTCGTCGTAGGCGTAAACATGGACCCAGGAGGGCGCCTGACGGAACTTCATGGCGCAGGCGCCTGTTTTGAGCACGGGCATTGCCTCGCGGGCCTCCGCGCTCCAGGGAGCGACGCCGTCGGCGACGCGGTCCGGCCAGGTGATGGGCGGCTTCGCCGTCAGCGTCACGGTCTGATCTCCCACAGTCAGCGTCAGCGCGGGCGGCTCCTTCGGAAACTGCGGGAACAGATACGCCTGTCCGACCACGCCCAGAACGATCAGCGCCAGCAGCAGCGCCGTCAGTCCTTTCTTCATGCCGATCACCTCCACGGTTTAATACTAAACGATGATGACGGAGGATGTCAATATAAGAAAAACCCGCCCGCATGGACGGGGGAGAGCGAATTGACAATTGACAGTTGACAGTTGACAATTGCGGTGCCTGCGGCGCATTGGATACCGCCGCTGCGCGGCGTGGAAAGGCTCCCTCTCCGAGGGAGCTGTCTGCGAAGCAGACTGAGGGAGTTGCCCCGGGATGCACACAGCCCCGGACAGTGGTCGTCGCAGCGGCGGCCTGCGGCCGCCATACCCGGTCCGCGCCCATCACGGCCCCGTCAACCATCGTAGGGGCCGATGACCACATCGGCCCATGATCACGCCCGCGTGATGTGGTCTTCGCAGCGGCGAGCTGTGCTCGCCATAACCAGCCCGCGCACATCCCGGCCCCGTCAGCCTCAATGCTCCCGCGGCTCCGCCCCCTTTCCAATAAAAAACCGCCCGCAAGGGCGGTTTTCGTATCGCGGTTTACTCCTTCGCGGGGGCGTGCTTGAAGGACGTGGTCCACTTGCCGGTGCGGTAGCGGAACACGATCAGCATGGCGCGGAGGATCTGGTCGGCGACCAGGGCGTACCACGCGCCGTGCAGGTCCAGATGGAAAGCGTGGATCAGCAGCAGCGCCAGACCGGGACGGACCAGCATGACGGTCAGCATCGTGACCATGGCAGTGTAGCGGGTGTCGCCTGCGCCGCGCAGGGCGCCGGCCAGGATGAACTGGCTGGCCTGGAACGGCTGGATGAAGGCGATCATCTGCAGCAGCGACGCGCCCGTGGCGATGATCGTGGCGTCGTCGGTGTACAGGCCCAGGACGAACTTATTGCAGAAGAACACGAACACGGCGATCACGATGGATGTGGCCATGCCGATGCGCTGGGTGCGGCGCGAGTAGTGCAGCGCCATGTCGGGCCTGCCCTTGCCGAGGCTCTGGGCCACCAGAGACGTGGCGGAGGTGGCGAAGGCCTGGCCGTTCATGAACGTCAGCGCCTGGATGTTCATGCACACCTGGTGGGTGGCGTAGGCCACGGTGCCCAGGCTGGCGATGGTCTTGGAGAAGATGATGACGCCCACGCGCATGGCCACCTGCTCGGCCATGGAGGGAACGCCGATCTTGGCGATGTTGGTGATGATCCCCTTGTCAAAGCGCAGGAAGGAGCCCTTGGGGAACTCGAGGCGGACGTACTGGCTCTTGCGGCGCACGGCCCAGATGGCGATGCACATGGCCGTCGCCTGGCCGATGACCGTAGCCAGCGAAGCGCCGGCGACCTCCATGCGGGGGAAGCCGAACTTGCCGTAGATCAGTAAGTAGTTGAAACACACGTTGACCACATTGGCCGTCGTGTTGTAGAACATGGCCGTTTTTGAGTCGCCCGAGCCGCGCAGGGAGTTGGTGATCGAGGTGGTCAGGGAGACGGTGAACATGCCCACCATCTGGATCTGCAGATACTGGGTGCCGGCCACAAGCACGTGCTCCTCCTGAGCGCCCATGAAGGTGACCAGCTGGCGGGAGAACAGAACACCGATGATGGCGAAGAACAGGCCCAGTACGCCGTTGAGCATGAAGGCCTGACGCAGGACGGATTTGGCCTTTTCCTGCTGGTTCGCGCCGCGGTAGCGGCCGACCATGGCCATGGTGCCGACGTTGAGGGCGATGAACGCCGTGGACAGCAGGAACTTGGGCTGCGTGGTGAGGCCGACGGCCGTGATGGCCCAGGGGCCCAGACGTCCGACCATCATCAGGTCGGCCATGCTGGTCAGCTGCATCAGCATCAGCTCGACGAAGGCGGGCCATGCGATGCGGACGACGTCGTTGTACAGCGCGCCGGAGGCGACGCCCTCGGGCAGCGGCGCTTTGGTGTCCACCGCCTTGGTGGCGAACGCCGTATCCCCCGCCGGCAGATCGTCCAGCGTCGTGTGGATCTTTCTTACCTTGGGAGGCGCGGACTGCTCCTGAACATTCTGGTCTTTCTTCTCGTCCAAAAAGCAACACTCCTTTTCCTAATCTATTAGTGACTTATACATTATAACACAGGTTGTCAAACGCTTAAACAGTTAAGCGTTGATTTTTTGCCCAAACTTTCCTTGAAAAATTGTGCATAGTGTAATATACTGAGCGTAGAGGAGCGGAAAGTTCCAGTAATTGAGAGCGCCGCGGGCGCGCGTCGCAGCGGCGGGCTGCGGCCGCCCGGCTGGCCCGCGCACATCCCGGCCCCGTCGGCCAATGCCTTCCCCTCCGGAAGAAGCCTTTCACGCCGTGCAGCGGCGGTATCCAATGCGCCGCAGGCACAACAACTGTCAACTGTACACTCAACCATATAATCTCACCCCGAAAGGAGTCTTACCCCATGAAATACGTCACCGAAGGCCGGGAACCGGCCGACGCGCTGCGATTCTTTGAGGACATCGCGGCAGTGCCCCGCGCGTCCGGCAACGAAGCCGGCATCGCGCAGTTCATGAAGAAGTTCGCCGAGGACCGCGGCCTGTGGGTCCGGGTGGACGAGTGGAACAACGTGGTCATCAAGAAGCCCGGCTCCAAGGGCTGCGAGGACCTGCCCCCGGTCATGCTCCAGGGCCATCTGGACATCGTGCCGGAGAAGAACCAGGACACCGTCCACGACTGGGAGAAGGACGGCCTGAAGCTGATGATCGTCGGCGACAGACTGACCGCCGACGGCACCACCCTGGGCTGCGACGACGGCTACGCACTGTCCTATATGCTGGCCGTTCTGGACAGGAATGACCTGCGTCATCCCCCGCTGGAGTGCGTCATGACCTCCATGGAGGAGATCGGCCTCATCGGCGCCCAGAAGATGGACTGCAGCGTCATCACCGCCCGCCGCATGATCGGCATGGACGCAGGCGGCGAGGGCGGCTTCCTGGCCAGCTCCGCAGGCGGCGGCAGCGTCACCCTGCGCGTCCCCTTCACGTATGAGCCCGCCTCCGGCAAGGGCCTGTCCGTCCGCATCCGCGGGCTGGAGGGCGGCCACTCCGGCGGCATGATCCACATGGAGAAGGGCAACGCCAACAAGCTGCTGGGCCGTATCCTGTACAACGTTTCCAAGGAATGCGACTTCCGTCTGGCCTTTATTTCGGGCGGCTTCAAGAGCAACGCCATCCCCCGCGAGGCCGACTGCGTGATCCTGCTCCAGGACGGCAAGACCGACCGCGCCCGCGAGATCATCGCCGCCACCGAGAAGGAGATCCAGACCGAGCTGCAGTTCTCCGACAAGGGCTTCAAGGTGCTGGTGGACGACGCCTCCGCCGAGAAGATGTTCGACGCCGACGCCACCCGCCGCGTCGTCTTCCTCAGCCACAGCCTGCCCAACGGCATGATGATGAAGTCCATGGCCATCGAGGGTCTGACGAATGCCTCCCTGAACGTCGGCGTGCTGACGACGAAGGAGGACCACGTGGAGTATCAGGTGTCTGTCCGCTCCGCCGAGGACAGCCTCGTGCACTCCATCGCCGACGTCGTCATCGACATTGCCCGCACCGCCGGGTGTGAGGCCGAGATGGGCAACACCTATCCCGCCTTCTCCTTCGACCCCGACTCCAGGCTGCGCAAGCTGGTCATGGACGTTTACAAGGAGGTCTCCGGCAAGGAAGGCCAGGTCCGTGCCGTCCACGGCGGCACCGAGGCCGGCGTCTTCCGCGGCAAGCTGCCCGGCATCGACATCTGCGGCCTCGGCCCCACGGCCGGCGGCGCGCATACGCCCGATGAATGGGTGGACCTCAACTCCTTCCGCCGCGCCTTCGAGCTGCTGCTCAAGGTGCTGGACAGAATGTGCGACTGATACGAAACGCCCCGCCGTTCAGGCGGGGCGTTTTCAGTTGACAGTTGACAGTGGAAGGGCGAATGGACAATTGACAGTTGACAATTGCGGTGCCTGCGGCGCATGGGATACCGCCGCTGCGCGGCGTGTGAAAGGGCAAGATCCTTCGACTCCGCTGCGCGACCCTCAGGAGGACAACGGGTGGGGGCGGATCGCGTCGTAGGGGCCGATGACACATCGGCCCTTGATCACGCCCGCGTTTTGTGGTGCCCGCGCAC
>SVKN01000087.1 GCA_015068445.1 Oscillospiraceae bacterium
GGCGGGAGCGAAGTTGATGATGGCGCGCAGCAGGTCCATGGTGCCCAGGCCCGTGAAGGCGGAGCCGCAGACGACGGGATGGACGTCGCCGTTCAGGACGCCCTGGCGCAGACCGGTGAGGATCTCCTCATCGGTGAACTCCTCGCCCTCGAAGTACTTCTCCATCAGCTCCTCAGAGCTCTCGGCGACGGACTCGATCAGGGCGTTGCGCAGGTTCTCGACCTTTTCCTTCTTGTTGTCGGGGATGGGATGCTCGGTGATCTTGCCGCCCTCGGACTTGTAGACGGTCTGGCTGAGCAGGTTGATGACGCCCTCAGACTTGCCGTTGGCGTCGAACAGAGGAATGACGAAGGGGGTGACGCCGTGGCCGAACGCGTCGCGCAGGCTCTCGTAAGCCTTGTCGAAGTCGGCGTTCTCCTCGTCGACCTTGGAGATATAGAAGAAGGCAGGCAGCTTGTGCTTGGTGACGTTCTTCCAGGCCTTCTCGGTGCCGACGGCGCAGCCGTTCTTGGCGGAGACGACGATGACGCCGGCATCAGCCACGCGCATGGCCTGGGCGACCTCGCCCTCGAAGTCGAAGTAACCCGGGGTGTCGATGAAGTTGATGATATTGCCCTTGAACTCCACGGGAGCCAGCGCAAGCTGGATGGAGATCTGGCGCTTGATCTCCTCGGCGTCAAAGTCGCAGACCGTGTTGCCGTCGGTGGTGCGGCCCTGACGATCGGTGCCGCCGGTCATAAACAGCAGGCTCTCCACCAGGGAGGTCTTGCCTTCGCCGCCGTGTCCCAGAAGGACGACGTTTCTTATTTTGTCAAGGGTGTAGGCCATAAGTGATATCTCTCCTTTGTGTTGAAAATACGCAGTTCACTGTTAAATACCATTATATATGATACCGCTTCGGTTTTCAATGTTTTTTCTGTGGCAATCAATAATTTGTCATGAACAAGCTGCCGAACCACACGGGCAGGTACCAGATCAGCAGGTACAGCGCGATGTTCCCCGGCGACGCCAGGTACGCCTTGCCCATGGCCGTGAGGAAGTACATGGTCGCCATGCCGATGACGCAGCAGGCGTAGGCGCAGAACAGGTTGACCCGGGTGGTGCGCACCAGCCGCCGCGCGCCGCCCACGGTCTCGGCCAGGGCGAAAAAGCTGTCGCGGGTGAGGATGGCGCACACGGGCTCCTCCATGGACACCTGATCCTGCCAGAAGAGCTCCCGCGTCTCCAGCGGCGGGATATGCAGGTATTCCTCTTTGGCGCCGAAGCGGCGCTCGATCATCTCCTCACTGAGGGTGAAGTCGCGCACGGCCATGTCCGTGACCACCTTCATGCGCCCGAGGATGCCGAAGGCGGCGTAGGGCTGGGGCTGGACCGTGTATTTCAGCGTGAAGATCGCGGCCTCGTAGGAATTGACGGCCAGGAAGACGGCGTCGCGCTTGTCCTGCCCCTCCCGCAGGCGGACGCCCATGCGCTCCAGGAACGCGGCGCTGCCCATGAGGACGTAGTCGTCGCGGACCTGGGCGGAGATGCCGCCCTCGTAATACCGCAGGTTGACGGCCTTGCGCGGGGCCAGGTACTGCTCCCGGGCGAAGTCGCCGAAGGCCTTGGCGATGCCGCCGCCCACGTCGCGCATCAGCGCGGCCGCGTCGGCCAGCGCCTGCTCCATGGGGATGGCGTTGGTGGTGATCTTCATGCCCGCGATATGAACGGAGCCCAGGGGGAAGATATCGTTGTCGTCGGCCACGGCCCGCTTCGTGCGGGACAGGCGCACGGCGGCGCGGTAGTCGGGGATAGCCGCGCCCGTGGTGAACAGCCGCTTGGAGATGCGGTTCAGCGGCCCCACCGACGACATGCACAGCGCCATGGGCGACGTCATGGCCGAGATGACGGCCAGGGACCACAGAAAGCCGTTGCCGCCCTCGATGCCGAAGCCTGCCACGGCCGCCATGATGACGGAGGCGATCATGGCCACGGGAGCGAAGGCCTGGGACGTCTTTTCGGTCATGTCGGTCTGGCAGACGTCCTTCATGTCGGCCACGGCCCTGACGTGGGTCTTGAGGGCCGTGCGGTATTTCTTGCCGCCCACCACCTTGACGGCGGCGGGATCGGCGGAGATCTCGATGCATTTATAGACGCGGCGCAGGGACGCGGCCCTGCCGCGCTTGGCCAGCAGCGCGAAGAAGCAGCACATGACCGTGACGAAGGACACCGGCGCGCCGTCCGCCAGATGGAGCGAGACCATCAGGCTGTGCACGATGCTGCACAGGGCGGAAAAGACCGTCAGACTGTCCAGCGTCGGCCGCAACTTCCCCACGCGCCAGACGCCGGGCAGCGCGACCTCCTTGATGAGGCACAGCGACGTGAAGGCGCACAGCGTCAGGATCGCGTTTTCGCCCGTCTCCCCCAGCACGGGGATCCGGGGCAGGTGCAGCAGCGGCCCCAGCGTCAGGTACCCGCTGACCAGCCCCAAAGCGAGGATGGCGAACAGGCGGACGGACATGCCCACCAGCTTGCCGCTCAGGCGCTTGACGGCCCGGGTGGGGTCGTCGTAGGAAATATTCAGGAAATCGTATTCCAGAGGCTCCTGCTCAGGCTCGTCGCTTTCGTCCTCGTAGGGCTCCTCGCCGAAGAAATACTCGTCCTCGCCCACGGGGAACTCGGCGTAGACCTTCTGCTCGGGCTCCTCGCCGTCCTCGGTCTCCCCGCCCTCGGCGGGCTTTTCGGCCTTGCGGCTCTTGAAGAGGATGACGCGCTTGCCGGGGATCTTCTCCTCGGCCACCTCCAGCATCTCGGACTCCATCTCCTTCGTCCGGGCGCGGGAAGGGTCGAAACCGATGGTCTCGAAGTTGGCCGGGTCCTCCACGGGAGGCTCGTCGTCCTCCGGCGGCGCGGGCTCCTCCGGCGGCGCGGCGGGCGCAGGCTCCTCCCGGTCCGGCTCCGGCGGGGCGGGAGGCTCCTCCGGCTTCTCCGGGGGCGGCTGAGACGCGCCGGCGGCCTTAACCTCGGCGATGATGTCGTCCAGATCGAAGACCTCGGCGTTCAGCTCGTTGTCGTTACGTTTATCGCTCAAGGGATCACCCGTTCAGTCGTTGTCTGTAGGCCTCGTACAGCAGCACAGCGGCCGCGTTGGAGGCGTTGAGGGATTGGATCTTCCCCTTCTGGGGGATGGACACCACGCCGTCGCACTTGTCGCGGACGAGGCGGGACACGCCCTCGCCCTCGGCGCCGATGACGATGGCGGCGGGGACCGTCAGATCCGTTTCATACATGGCGGCGCCGCCCATGTCGGCGGCGAAGACGAACACGCCGTTCTTCTGCAGGAACTCGATGGCCTGCTGCATGTTCTGGCACTTGGCCACCGGCAGATGCTCCAGCGCGCCGGCGGCCGCCTTGGCGCAGGCGCCGTTGAGCCCGGCGCTGCGGCGCTTGGGGATGACGACGCCGTGGCCGCCCGCGATCTCGCAGGAGCGGATGATGGCGCCCAGATTGTGCGGATCGGTGACGCCGTCGCAGAGGATGAGAAGGGGCTTCTCCCCGCGCTGCTTCGCCAGCGCCAGGATGTCCTCCATGGAGGCGTACTGCGCGGCGGCGCACTGGGCGATGATCCCCTGATGGGCGCCCGTCGCGGACATGCGGTCCAGCTTGTGCCGGTCGACCTCCATGGCCGTGATCCCCTGCTCCCGGGCCCGGGCCACCAGATGGCCGACGGTCTTGAGAGACCCGGCGGCAAAGAAGATCTTATCGATCTCCCGTCCGCTCTCCAGCGCCTCCTGTACGGCGTTCTTGCCCTCCAGCAGCAGGCCGTCGTCCTCGAAGCGCTCGCGGCCGTTCGGTCTGCTTTTATAGGGCTTGCTCTGGGGCGCGCCGCGGCGGGCGGGCTGCCTGCGGTTCTGATCTTTATCTGTAAACAAGGAAAGCTCCTCCTGTCCATTCGATTGCGATTCTATTGTATCATGTTCCGCGCGTTTTTCAAAGACGTCACACAAAATATTTACATGCAAAAGTCATCTTTTTGTCAAAATCTTCGGGGGATTTTCTATTGTTTTTTGCGGCAACAGTAGTGTATAATAACAGTATCGAACTGCAAATAGTAAAGGAGCTTTTCTATGGATCAGATCGAACTGGCGGTCAAGCTCAAGACCATCAATCTGCTGCGCCGCATTTACATCCAGAAATCCCAGCCCGACGTGGAGCTCTACTTCGGGCAGCTGCCCATTCTGGAATACATCAAGGACAACGATGGATGCACACAGATCGAGATCGCGGAGAAGCTGTGCGTGACCCCGGCGTCGATCTCCACGTCCACGAAGCGGCTGCAGAAGGCCGGTCTGCTGACGAAGGTGCCGGACCCCGAGAACCTGCGCTGCAACCGTCTGTCCATCACGCCCGAGGGCGTGGTGCGGTGCGAGAACAACCGCAAGTCCCTGCTGCTGCTGTACGACCTGATGTTCCGCGGTCTCAGCGAGCAGGAGTTGGAGAGCCTGGACGCGGTACTGACGAAGATCCTCAAGAACCTCGCTCCCCAGTCCGACGGCACGAACCTCAACCCCATGGACATCGCCGCGCTGATCATCGAGGTCCACAAGAACGACGAACAGCTGAAAAAGCAGATGAACGGGAACGCGTAGCGCTCCGCTTCGTTCGGTCTGCCCCACGACGTCACTGTCAACTGCAAAAAAGAGCCGCCCTGCCGGGCGGCTTTTTCTGCATTCCCTATTCGTTGTGCGCCTGCAGGATCTCTCTGATCCGCGCGTTCGTTTCGGTGACCTCCTGATAGAGCTCGCTGGCGGGGACGCGGATGGCGCCGTGGCCGAGGATAATCATCTGCTCCATGCCGTCGGAGGTGGCCACGCGGACGCGGTTCTGCCGGGCGATCCTGTAGGTGGTGCGCTCGATGTACATGTCGGCGGTCTCCTTTTCCTTCGTGTACACGACGTAGATGCCGCCCACCTGCTCCACCTTCTCCGTGCCTCCCTTGACCTTGTAGGCGTCGAAGACGAGGATGACGGTGCTGCCGCGGTAGCCGCGGTAGTTGCACAGGATGTCGATCAGCCGGTCGCGGGCGGCGTTCAGGTCGCGCTGGGACAGCTCGCGCAGCTCGTCCCAGGCGAAGATGATGTTGTAGCCGTCCACCAGCAGGTATTCGTCCATGTTCCGGGGGACGAAGGACCTGACACGCGGGGCGGGCGCTTCCTCGCCGCTGTGCTCCCTGCGGACGGGGGCGAAGCTCTTGCGCCCGGCGTTGGCGCCGTAGGTCATCTCGAAGATGCGGCTCAGCAGCTCCTCCTCCTCTTTGGAAAAGGGCACCAGCTGGGACCGGCGCACCTCGGGAGGCGGCTCCAGCTCCACCTTGTTGAGCCGCGTTTTCAGCGGACTTTCGGTGTGGGCCATGGAGGGGACCTTGTACCAGGGGACGCTGAAGCCCGCGCCGTGGTCGCAGAACACGGAGTCGGCGGGGTTGTCCAGGTCGCGGTCGCTGTCGTAGCCGACTGCCTCCACCACCGCCTGCTCGTTGTGGCAGGGCTCGTAGCCGCTGAGGGAGAAGCTGCACTTGCCCCGTCCCCGGGTGAAGGCCACGACCTCCCGCTGGTAGTCCATCATTTCGGACACGGGGGCCGCGCCGGTGACGACGGCGTCCTCCCCCGCGGTCTCCGGCGGGTCGAAGCGGCCGGACATGCGCTGCACGTCGGCCAGCACGCGGCCCACGTTCTCCTGGGGCACCTGGATGCGGAAGTCGTACCAGGGCTCCAGAAGGATCGACTTTGCGCGCTTGAGGCCCTGCCGCACGGCGCGGTAGGTGGCCTGGCGGAAGTCGCCGCCCTCGGTGTGCTTGAGGGAGGCGCGGCCGGCGATCAGCGTAATCTTCATATCGGTGATGGGCGCGCCCGTCAGCACGCCCCGGTGGGTCTTTTCGTGAAGGTGGGTCAGGATCAGCCGCTGCCAGTTGAGGTCCAGCTTGTTGACGCTGACGTCGGAGTCGAAGACGAGGCCGCTGCCGCGCTCGCCGGGCTGCAGCAGCAGCCGCACCTCGGCGTAATGGCGCAGGGGCTCGTAATGGCCCACGCCCTCCACGGGCTCGGTGATCGTCTCCAGATAGACGATGCCGCCGCG
>SVKN01000088.1 GCA_015068445.1 Oscillospiraceae bacterium
GCTTGGTCGGCGCGAGCGCTCGCCTTGCTCGCTTTTAAGGAGTTTTTTGGCCTCACTGTCCGCCAAAAAACGATTCAGTACCGATCGTTTACGCAAGCAATATAACAGCAAACTCTGTCTGCAGGCTGAACCGGGGTTTTCCGTATACAGCGAGGGCGAATAGACAATGGAAAATTGACAATTGACAATTGTCGTGCCTGCGGCGCATCGGATACCGCCGCTGCGCGGCGTGAAGGGCATCGATCCTTCGACTCCGCTTCGCGACCCTCGGGATGACAACGTGGGGAAACGATATCGCGTCGTAGGGGCCGATGACACATCGGCCCTTGATCACGCTTCCCGTTTCATGGTCGTCGCAGCGGCGGCCTGTGGCCGTCATGATCACGCCCGCGCACATCACGGCCCTCTACCGGAACAGCACCGCCCAGACGGCCAGCGCTGCGGACAGCAGTCCCATGGCGCAGATAAAGGCGTAAGACGCGCGGTCGAAGGCATTGCGGACCGTCTCCACCGCGCGCCAGAAACGCTTCTCGCTCTTGGGCGGCGAGAGCAGACTGAGCAGTAAAATCACCGCGGCGAAAAACGCGCCGCCGATCAACAGCCGGAACAGCATAGGGACCTCCTGAGTTTGCATAAACTAACCACAGTATAGCGCAGCCGCCCCGCCAATGCAAGCGTCCCCTTGACTTGGAGGCCACTCCAGGGGGTATAATACACTTGAACCAATTCACACAGGAGGTCCTACCTATGAGCAAAGCATTAGTCGCCTATTTCTCGGCCAGCGGCGTCACCCGCAAGGTCGCCCAGACGCTGGCGGAGTCCGTCGGCGCCGACCTGTTCGAGATCGAGCCCGAGGTCCTGTACACCCGCGCCGACCTTGACTGGCGCGACCAGAACTCCCGCAGCTCGCTGGAGATGAAGGACAAGAGCTCCCGCCCCGCCATCAAGGGCAGCTGCGACGTGTCCGCGTACGACACAGTCTTCATCGGCTTCCCCATCTGGTGGTACATCGCCCCGACCATCGTCAACACGTTCCTGGAGAGCGTCGACCTCAAGGGCAAGAAGGTCGTGCCCTTCGCCACCTCCGGCTCCAGCGGCATGGGCGAGACCAACGTCTACCTGGCCCCCAGCTGCCCCGGCGCGAACCTCGTGGAGGGCAAGCTGCTCAATCACATGAGCGCCGACGAGATCAAGCGCTGGGCCATGAACGTCTGAGCCTGACCCGAAAAAGCACCCCCTCCGGGGTGCTTTTTTTAATTGACAATGGACAATTGACAATTGCGGTGCCGGCTTCGCCGACGATCCGATGCCGCCTGACGGCGGGAAGGGCGCAGGGGCGACGACCTTCCTCGCTTCCCCCAACGGGGGAGCTGTCGCCGCAGGCGACTGAAGGGGGCGCGCGTTAGCGCGTAGCCATTGCCCTTGACCGGTCCGCGCACATCAAGGCTCCGTCAACCGTCGCATGGGCCTATGCCCACATCGGCCCCTGATGACGCCCGCGGCATATGGTCGTCTCCGCGAAGGTATCAATGGCCCTCACTGTCAACTGTACACCGTCCACTGTCAACTGCAAAAAGGCCGCCTTTCGGCGGCCTTTTTCACAACTCTTCGTTATTTTTTGAAGTCTTTTTTCATATAGTATTCGATTTTTTTGAAATTGCTGAGCTTCTGGGCCGCTTCGCCGGTGGGCCAGCTGGTGAGCTCGCCCGTTGCGCGCAGGCGCACGAGGCCGGAGCGGTTGACGATGTCCAGCGTTTCAAACAGGTCCTCGGTGGCCTTGAAGAAGCTGCTGCCCTTCCAGCCGCACTCCTCGAACAGCAGGTTCATCAGGAAGTTGGGGCTGACGTCGCCGCCGTCGCCCTGGAAATCGCTGCCGGTGACGTCCTTGGCAGCGTCGTTGGCCCAGATGATATAGGGCGTGCTGTAGTGGTTGTAGAAGCCCTCGGCCTCGGCGAGGCTCAGGTCGATGCCCAGCTCGGAGTAGACGTAGGACCCGTCGCCCAGCCAGGGCTTATGATCGCCGAACAGCACCACGACCACCGGCTCCTCCTCCCGGCGCAGGCGCTCGATCAGCAGCTCCATGGCCGTATCCGTGCGGTCGATGCCCTCGAAATAGTTGCTGAGGATGCGGTAGGCCGGGGTGGACAGCGTGTCGCCGTTGCGCATGTAGACCGTATAGGGGTCCGTGAAGGACTTGTCGGAATAGGGCCCGTGGTTCTGGTAGGTGACGGAGAAATTGAAGTAGGGCCGGCCCGTGGAGCGGTTGGCGTGGTAGAGGGACAGGATATCTCCGAAGAAATCGCGGTCGGCCATGAGGAACTCGCCCTCGGTGCGGTAGCGGTTCTCATAGAAATAATAGGTGGGGAAGCCGAACCAGCGGTTGACGTTGTTGCGGTTGTAGAACCACTCGTAGCCCGGGTGGCCGCCCTCCACGGTGTAGCCCTGGGCGGCGAAATAATCGGCGTAGGAGGGCGTGGCGCCGCGGTACTCGCTCATGTAGGTGTAGCCCGTGATGAACGACCGCTCGGTGTCGATGGTGCCGCCGGCGAAGATATTCGTCACCAGGCGGCCGCTGAGGCTCTCCTCCTGCAGCTGGTGGAAATAGTCGTAGGGGTCCTTCTCGAACTCGATGGACTCGTAGACCGACAGGTCGCTGTAGGCCTCCAGCATGATCGCGATGACGTTGACGCGCTTCTCCTCGGGGATGCCGTCGGCCTCGTAGCGCTGCAGCAGCGCCCGGGCCTCGTCCCTGTTGTAGCCCTCGGGCGGCTTCTCCCAGGCGTTTTTGGCGGAGTAGATGAAGGGGTAGACGAAGCCGCGGCTGACGAACTGGTCGCGGTCGGACCAATGGCTCAGGAACCACTGGTTGACCTCCACGTTTTCGGTCTGCTCGTAGAGCCAGTCGTCAAAATAGAAGCGATCGACGCCGAAGTACATCAGCCCGCACAGCGCCGCCAGCAGCAGCAGGCGGAACCACCAGGGGCGCACCTTGGCCCGCAGCAGCAGCACGGACATCATCACCGCCGCCAGCGCCAGCGCCGCCGTGACGGCCACGGACAGCGTGATGCGGATATCGTACTGGCCCGTCATTTTGGCCGCCTCGGAGAACAGCGTCAGGTCAGCCGCCAGCAGCGGGTCGCCGCGGAGCATGATCTTGTAGTAATTGACGAGGCTGCCGCAGATGACGATCACGCCGGAGAACAGCATCCCGGCCCAGGGGCGGCCGAAGAGCAGGTAAAAGAAATACGTCAGCGCCAGGCAGGGCGCGATATTCAGGATCAGCAGCAGCGGCTGCTGCAGGTAGCTCTGGAGCAGCGCGTCGCCGTGGATGACGCCGTCAGCGGCGAAATACAGCCCCACGGCCCCCAGTCCCAGGCCCCAGGCCGTCAGCGCCAGCAGATTCAGCGTCCACAGAAAGAACCGCCGGAACCCCCCGGCCCCCTCGGTGTGCGGGTCCAGCGCCCGACAGATCGATTGTATGATGTTCAAGCTATCACCGCGATTCGTGCGAAAAACAGGTATATCGACATTATATCCTGTCGGGAAACGGGTGTCAAATGAACTTTGGCGCAGGGGCGGTCCCGTCCGCCGCGCCCAAACCTGTCATCCCGAGCCTGTCGAGAGATCTTTCCGCCCGGCGCAGATCAAGGGCACAGATCCTTCGACTCCGCTTCGCTCCGCTCAGGATGACATATTAAAAAGGCCCTCTTCCGAGGGCCTTTTCAGTCTGTATGGAATCGTTTTTTGGCGGACATGCGCCGCCAAAAAACTCCTTAAAAGCGAGCAAGGCGAGCGCTCGCGCCGACCAAGCGGAACGAAGTGGAGCGCGATAAGCGCGAGTGATCCTCGGATGAAGACCCAGCGAAGCGGTCTTCATCCGAAGCGCGTAGCGCTATTTCGTTACGATGTTGGAGATCCACGTGCCGCTCCTGACGAGGAAGAAGCCGCCGGCGGACTTGATCAGCTCCAGGGAGTTGACCAGCAGGTACATGGCCGTGACGGGCATGGCCGTCAGGCGGGACACGGCGAAGGTCGGGGGCAGGATGATCGCCCAGATGAACATGCTGTCGAACAGGAAGGTGATGAACGTCTTGCCGCCGGCGCGGAGGGTGAAATAGCAGTTGTTGTTGAAGGCCATCACCGGGAAGAAGCAGGCCGCGATGCGCAGGAACGACGTGGCCAGCGCGCGGACCTCGTCGGTGGTGTTGTACATCTGCGGGAACAGCGGCGCCAGCATGAACAGAATGATCCCCACGGCGGTGCTGGAGGCCACGGTGACGAAGAACAGCTTGTTGTCCACATCCTTCGCCTCCTCCATGCGCCCCGCACCCAGGCGGTTGCCCACGAGGATCGAGATGGCGCTGCCGCCGGCGAAAACGACGACGCGGAACAGCTGCGACAGCACGGCGGAGATGTTGACGGCGGCCACGGCGGCCAGGCCGCGGGTGGAGTAGCACTGGTTGATGACCGTCAGGCCCAGGGAGAACATGAACTCGTTGAGCAGCAGCGGCCAGCCCTTCTGAATGATGCGCCCCGCCAGCTCCCCGGGCACGGAAAAGCCCTTGTACAGCCCCACGGCGAAGCGGTTGCGCTCCTTGTGGCCGTGGGTCCACCAGACGACGATGGCCAGCTCCACGTAGCGCGACAGCACCGTGGCGATGGCCGCGCCCTGGACGCCCAGCCGGGGGAAGCCCAGATGGCCGAAGATCAGCAGCCAGTTGAAGCACAGGTTGACCAGCACGGCCGTGACGCCCGCCTTCATGGGCAGGACGGTCTCGCCGGTCTCGCGCAGGGTGCCCACGTAGGCGTTGTTGACGGCGAAGGGCAGCAGGCCGAAGAGGATGATCTTCAGGTACTTTTTGCCCTCCTGCAGCGTCATCATCAGATCGCCGCCGTCCCCGGCGTCGTGGAGGTACAGGGAGATCAGCTGCTCGTCGAACAGGGCGAAGACCGTGATGAAGATCGCGGCCAGCGCCAGACAGACGATGAGCTTGAAGCGGAAGGTGTGGCGCACGCCGTCGTGGTCGCCCTTGCCGAAGAACTGCGCGCCGAAGATGCCCGCCCCGGCGATGCCGCCGAAGATCGACAGGTTGAACACGAAGATCAGCTGGTTGGCGATGGCGACGCCCGACATGGGCTCCGTGCCCAGACGGCCCACCATGATGTTGTCCAGCAGGTTGACGAAGTTGGTGATGCTGTTCTGAATGATCATCGGCACCACCAGCAGCAGGAACATCTTGTAAAATGCCCTGTCGCCGATGAACTTTTTCCGGAACCCGGCCAGGCTCATGCGCTCTCCCCCTTTGATAAACAGTTACTAATGAATAAGTATATCATCAACAGGACACAAAGGCAAGAGCCGCCGGGAAAATCGCACAGACACGCGGGGCGATGCCCTTCCTTGGCTCCCTCCGTGAGGGAGCTGGCAAACGGCAGGGCCGTTTGACTGAGGGAGTTGCAGCGGGATGATCGCGGTTCCGGGGCGACTCAAAGCCCGGGGCAACTCCCTCAGTCTGCTCCGCAGACAGCTCCCTCGGAGAGGGAGCCTTTCCCCGCCGTCAGGCGATATCCAATGCGCCGCAGGCACGACAATTGTCAATTGTCAATCCGCCCTTTCACTGTCCACTGTCAACTGTCCACTATACGAAAAAGCCTCCCTTTCGGGAGGCTTTCCTTTATTTCAGATCAAACCCACAGGGGGTTGTCCCACAGCATGAGCTTCTGGCCGATGCCCTGGGCCTTGGCATTGAGGTAGATGTGGTTGGCGACGGCCACGTCCACGGAGCCGATGCCGTAGGTGGCGGCCACACACAGCTCGTCGTCGCTCTCGCGGCCGGGCTTCTGACCGGCGGCCAGCTGGGGCAGCGTGATGACCATATCCTCGGTGAGCTTGCCCTCGTCGGCCAGCTTGTGGATCAGCGCGCCGGCGCCGTGGGACAGCTGCGCCCAGTTGTCAACGACCTTCTTGTCGGCCTTCAGATAGATCTCGTCCTCGATCTCATAGCCGCTCATCTGGATGACCGTGGCATTCTTCTTGACCCATTCGGCCTTCAGGAAGGGCTTGCGGGAG